>JAUXNU010000052.1 GCA_030682655.1 Actinomycetota bacterium
CGATGCTCAACCCGCGGAAGCCCGCCTTCAAGATAACGCCGAAGGGCAAGACGGTGGACCACGAGTTCCTGAACCCCATGGCCACGGTCTTCTTCATGATCTGCCTGCTGAACCTCGTCGGCATCGGGTTCGCCGTGGTCAAGTGGGCCGCCTACCCGCTCTTCCGGGACGTCATCCTCATCGCCTTCGCGTGGTGCCTCTACAACACGATCCTGGGGATCATCACGCTCGGCGCCTTCTGGGAGCGGCAGCAACTCCGCCAGCACCACCGCGTACGCGCGAAGGGGATCGTGGATCTGCGCTTCGCGGGCGGGGCGCCCCCCCTCTCCGCCGCCTTCCACGATCTGTCCCTGACCGGCATCGGCGTGGAGTTGGACGGCCTGTTCCCTTCGCTCCACGGCGGGGAGGTGCAGGTGGAGGCGACCGACAGCTACGGCGTCCGGCACGCGCTCCATGCGCGCGTCCGGTCCAGCCGGGAGCACGACGGCCGGACCTTCATGGGCATTGAGTTCGTGCTGAACGATGCCACCTACCCGGGCATCGTGAACTTCGTGTACGGCGACAGCCGACGCTGGGCCGAGATCCTGGCGGACCGGTTCCGCCCGGTCCATTCGCTCCGCTTCACCGCCCGCGACATGTACCATTTCCTGCAGCGGGGGGTGCGAGGCAGCTACGAGCGGATACTCTACCTCGCGAAGGCGGCGCTTCCCGCCGCGGGAAACGCCCTGCGCGCTCTTGCCCCGCGGCTGCAGGCATATCACGCCCGTTTGAAAAGGAGCGAATCCCTGCCATGAATAACTTCCTGTTCAATGCGATCCTCATTGTATGCTTTGCCGCGACCGGCTACGCCGGGGAGTACAAGGTCCCCCTCTCTAAGCTTGCTCCGGTCGCCTCCGTCGACCTCCGGTGCACCCAGGACCAGTACGAGATCGCGGTCCCGGTCCCGGAGCGCTGGAAGGTGACCAGGGCCGTCCTGACGCTGGACTACATAAACTCCGCCAGCCTTATCAGCGACCGGTCCCACCTGATCGTCGCCATGAACGGCAGCCCGCTCGCCCAAATCCGGCTCGACCGGAAGGCCCCGGCAGGCAGGAAGCGGATAGAGGCGCCGCCGGCGCTCCTGAAGCCCGGCTACAACACGCTCCTCATCACGGCCGTGCAGCACTACGCGGCGGAGTGCGGGCAGGTCTGCGCGCCTAACCTCTGGACCACGGTCAACCTCCATGACTCCACCCTCGAGCTCAGCTACGACCTGAAGCCGGTCCCCCCGCGGCTGTCGGCGCTCTCCGATTTTCTGTTCGACCCGAAGATCATGCCGCAGGGCGATGTGCACATGGTCACCGGCCCGCTCACGTCCGACAACGCCACCATGGCCGCCATCGCGGCGGCGGGCATCGCCAGAAAGTTCGACTACCGGAAGGCCCTGTTCTCCGTTTCGCAGGAGCTCGTGCCGGGCAGGGACAACGTCCTGATCGCCGACAAGCAGTACGTCGAGTCGTTCCTGCGGCAGCGGGGCGTAACCCTGACCGTGACCGGCCCGTACCTGAAGATCCTCCCCCTGCCCCTGCTCAGCGGCGGGACGGACCCGGGGTACGCGCTGCTGGTCGTGTCCGGGAAAAACGCGGAGGAGATCAAGCTGGCGTCCAAGACGCTGGCCCACCTGAGCCTGCCCTTCCCGGGGAGCGACGACATGCTCGTGCGGGAGTTCAAGCTGCCCGACATCTCCCAGTACGGCGGGCGCCAGGTCCTGACCACCGACAAGGTCTACACCCTGAAGATGCTGAACTTCGGCAGCCATACCTTCGCCGGGTTCAACCCCAGTCCCCGGCACATCTCCTTCCGGCTTCCCGCCGACTTCCTGGTGAAGCCGAACCAGTACGCCAAGCTGAACCTGAATTTCGCGTACGGCGCCGGCATGCGCATCGACTCGGTCATGAACG
>JAUXNU010000053.1 GCA_030682655.1 Actinomycetota bacterium
GGGTCATGCGCGGAGTCTACGTCTCGCGGATGGGGCGGTACTCTCGGCAGGAGCCCGATCCATACCTGGTCGCCGCCGCCGTGTCCGCTGATGCCGTCATGGTCTACCATTCGGCCCTCGAACTGCACGGGCTCGCCCACAGCGCTTCTCGAAGGGTCCAGTTCGCCGCGACGAGAACGACTCCCCGATTCACCTACCGGGACTTCGAATTCCGGCGCTACGACCCCCCCAAGCCCCTTACTCCTGCGGATTCCGTCCAATCTACGACGCTCGTCCGTCGTCCGGATGGAGTCGTCAGGGTGACCACCCGCGAGCGAACCCTTGTGGACTGCGTGAACCGCACAGACCTCGCCGGCGGCCTCGAAGAGGTCTACCGGAGTCTCGCCGCTCTACCCTACGTAGACGCTTCGAACGTCCTCGCCTACCTGAGGGAGTTGCAGAGCCCTACGGCCGTCGCGAGGACCGGATGGCTCCTGGAGCAACGGGCGCAGGAGTGGTACGTGTCGGGTGACGACCTTGAAGAGATGCGCTCGATGCTCGGGAAGGGTCCCTACTACCTCACCCGCAGCAACCAGGCAGGGACCTGGGTGCCGTCTTGGCGCCTGTATCTGCCAGAGAGCACCGTGGACCTCGAGAGATGGGTGCATGAGTGATGAGACCCTCGCTGGTCGACGCCGCAGGGTACCAAGCTCAGACGGTCGAGAGGGTCGAGAGGCTGCTCGAGCTCCTCACCGAGATCGACGGACACCCCTACCTCGCCCCGAGGTTGCGTCTCCACGGAGGCACCGCGCTCAACGTGTTTCATCTCTCGATGCCGAGACTATCCGTCGATGCCGACTTCACCTACGTGGGCAAGATCACGCTCAACGAATACGAAGCGGAACGTCCCTCTCTAGAGACGGCAATCGCAGAGTTGGCCAGAAGCCTCGGCTATGAGGTCACGACAGGCGGCAAGGTCGAACACTCGGGCCGCACCTTCAAGTTGCGATACCGCTACGGTAATCAGAGAGACCTCATCAAGGTCGACCTCGTCTATCTGAACCGTGCGCCGCTGCTCGCGGGAGAGAACGCAAGATGCATGACGTGCTCGCCCGAGGTCAAGGTGACGACCTTGGCGTTGCCCGAGCTGGTTGCAGGAAAGACCAAGGCCCTGTTCGATCGCCTGGCCATCCGCGACCTCTACGATATCCATCGCATTCAGACAA
>JAUXNU010000054.1 GCA_030682655.1 Actinomycetota bacterium
TGGGTTTCGCCAAAGAAGGTCGCCGAGACCTGCAGGATATGTCACAAGGGATCCGAGGAGGCGTTCGTGGAGAAATCTGGCGGGCTGATCCACAAGAAGGTGGAAGCCGCCGAGGAGAATCCTCTCCGTCAGTTCCTCTCCCGAATTAGGTCGTGGCTCAGCTAAGACATAGACCGAAACGTTTGAACCCATGGGGGGTGGCGGCCGCCATTGTGCTGGCCGCCGCCTTCCTTCTTGTCGCCCCGATTCCGGGCGGCGGGCAGATTCCCGACAGCCTGGATCTGACCGGCGACGTGGAGGCGCTCAACTGCGCGCCGTGCCACATACAGATAGCGGAGTCGCGCAAGCCCGGGCTCATATTCTCACACGGTATGCACCTCGTTGTGAGCTGCACCGCGTGCCACTACAAGCCGGCCCACGAGGCCGGCAAGACCTACTCTCCGCCCATGGAGTCTTGCTTCAACTGTCACGGCATCTCGCACGGTCCCCAGGGCGACATCGCCGCGGCGGAATGCTCTGCGTGCCATTCGCCGTCGTTCAAGTTGCGGCCCCGAACCCACATCAAGACCTGGGCCAAGGCGCCACACGCCGAACGCGCCAAGAACGACACGAACCAGTGCATGATGTGTCACGACGCGCCCAAGGATTGCGACGAGTGCCACAGACAGGAGAAGGTGGACGTCGGGCCGATGCCGGCGACGTTCCTCGGGACGATCCCGGTGGACCTCGACCGGCCGGCGGTCATCGTCTATCCGACCCAGCCGACCTCGATGGGGCAGTGCATGTACTGCCATCCGGACATCGATGACTTCCTGCCGGGCAGGGTCATCTTCGCCCACGCGGATCACCTCAAGCGCAACTACCAGTGCACCGTGTGCCACCCGAAGTTCGGGCACGGCACGGGCACAAAGAGCATCCGCAGACCGGACATGCTGTCGTGCTACCGCTGTCACGGGCTCACTCACGCGTCGGCGGGAGTAGTCGCTACGGAGGACTGCTACGCGTGTCACCCCAGGGACTTCGAGCTCATGCCGGACGACCACACCAAGAAGTTCCAGGTCGGTGACCACAAGAAGCGGGCGAACAAAGAACCCGAGTACTGCGCGATGTGCCACAAGCCCGGCTTCTGCGTCGAGTGCCACATGGGACGGCGCAAGAGCGGTCCGGGCTCGAAGAAGGTCATTCCTGTCGAGCACAAGAAGGCCGCGTGGCTCAGCGGACATGGTGGGCTCTACCTGGCCCAGGAGGGTGCTTGCGGCTCCTGCCACGACTCGCCGTCGTGCAAGCTCTGCCACAAGACGGTCATGCCGCACCCCGCGGACTGGCTGAAAAACCACAAACCCTCCACAGACGTGGGCCGCGAAGACTGTAATGTATGTCACACGGACCGCAGTTCTTGTCAGAGCTGCCACCACGCCAAGGTCGCGAAGCTAGAGCTGATTCCCGAGAACTGCGTAGACTGTCACGAAGAGATGAAGACGGAGCCTCCCACCAAGATCAAGAACACCGGCCTGGCCGAGCACGCTGTACACTTTGATGTCGTGGAGCGTGTCGGCAGGCCCTACGTGTGCGACGATTGCCACATCGGGTTCTCGACGGCACACGTGTTGCAGCCCTCGTCGCCGACGCAGGTTCACGACCTGAGGCTGTGCTACGACTGTCACGGGAATCTTGACGTGCGCAAGCTGCAGATAGCGCCGTGGCCGGGCTCCGAGTTGTGCCGACGCTGTCACACAGACATGAGGATCTGATGGCCGGAACTGCAAAGGAAGGCAGGAGCGTGCGAACCCCCGTTCAGAGTTCCAAGTATCTTGACATCGCGATCAAGGTCGCCGTTGCGATGCTGGTTGCCGCCCTGGTGTTCCTGGTCTACAGCCTCACTTCCACGAAGCTACGCGATCAGCGCACCTCTCCGGCCGCCCGTGCGGCGCAGAACCTGATCGAGGCGGTTAACGCGGACCCGAACAACCCGGTGGCGCGGCTTCGGCTTGCCGACGCGCTCCTCGCTGCGGGCGATCAAAGGGGCGCGACGGAGCAGTACCAGGAGGTACTCCTCCTAAGCAAGGACGACCCCGGCGCTCTTGCGGGTCTGGCAACCATCGCGATGGACCAGGGAGAGTGGCGAACCGCCGAGGGCCACTGGCGAAAGATCATCGACGTGCTGAGGACCGGCCAATACGCCAACATCGACCAGCGTCTCGAGAAGGCCTACTACTACCTCGGGTCCACGCTTATGGAAGTGAAGGAGTACGAAGAGGCGGCACGCTACCTCAAGGAGGCCCTCCGGCTGCGCCCAGGCGCGTCCGATTCGCATTTCCTCCTCGGCGTGGCCTATCGCGAGATGGACTCGCCGATGAAGTACCGTGAGGAAGTCGAACTCGCACTGCAGTTCGACCCGCTCCTCCCCGAGGCGAACCTCGAGCTCGGCAAGATATTGCTGGCCGACGGCGATGTCGCTGGCGCGGCGGAGCGATTCCGGGTCTCTGCGGACCACGCGCCACCGGAACGTCCCGAACCTGCCAAGGAGCTCGCCAAGCTCGGTACCGCCGAGGAGCGGCTTGCAACCTCCGAACGGCTGCTCGGGGAAGGCAAGCGCCGCGATGCGCTCGTTGAGGCGCGGGTCGCTGCCGCCATCGATCCCGCGAACATCCGGGCCTCGAGGCTGATTGCACAGTTGCACGAGCAGCTCGGCGAGAAGGAGTTCGCGAGGGAAGCCTGGGAGCGCGTGCTTACAGTCGCTCCGGGAGACGAGGAAGCCAAAGAAGCTGTGAAACGGCTTGAAGGGAAGTCCGAGTGACCTACGACGACAGGGACCGGCGCACGGACGGCGATCCGACCATCGGACGCGGTCTGAGCGACCCCGCCGCAGAGCACGTCCCCCCCGCCTCCAACAGGCGCAAGATGGTTCTGCTTGCGATACTCCTCGCACTACTGGCTCTCGTCGGGTATTCGACCTACTACTATCTCGTGAACAGGAGACTTCCGATCCCGCGGTTGTCGCGGGGAGAGGAAGAGGTTGCTCCTCCAGAGTACCTGTACTCGATCTCGGGCCCCCGGGGCGAAGACGCTCTCACGCGACCTGTCGGTGTGGCCGTGGGGCAGAACGGGCTGGTCTACGCGACGGATACTCTCGCGCGGACGATCCGGGTCTTCACCACCCAGGGACAATACAGGTTCTCGTTCAACACAATTGAGGACGGTCTGAACTCCACTCTCGGCACTCCCGCTCACCTCGCAATCGACGCGCAGGGCAGCGTCTACGTCTCGGACAGACGCCGGAGGGCCATCTACGTCTTCGACAAGAACGGCAAGTACCTGCGCAAGATCGTCCCTGCGGGCGAGGACGCGAAGAGCTGGAGCCCGCTCGGGATGGCGTTTGACGCCGAAGGCAACCTGTATGTGACCGACGTGGGAGTTACCACCGAGCATCGCGTGATTGTCTTCGGTGGCTCGGGCACGGAGATCCTGCGTTTCGGCTCCACCGCGCAGGCCAACCAGATGGTGGACGCTCCCGGAAAGTTCTACTTCCCGAACGGTGTCGTGGTGGCGCCCGACAACAAGCTCATGGTGGGGGATAGCAACAACCGTAGGGTGCAGGTGTTCTCAACTGGCGGCCACTTCGGCTCTCTCATCCGGACGGGAGGCATCCCGCGTGGCATGGTGATCGACCCAGAGAAACGTCTCTACGTGGTCGACGCGCTCTCTCACATGGTCGACGTGTTCGACCTTGAGGGAAAACGGATCGTGAGCTTTGGCAGGGAGGGAGTGGGGCCGGGAGAGTTCCGGTACGCCAACGATATCTCTCTCGACAAGGCCGGGCACATCTACGTCTCCGACCGCGAGAACCATCAGATACAGGTCTGGGCATGGCCGCAAGAGGGCTTCGAGGTGCCGCCAACGCCCGAAACGCCGGCCCAATGGGCGCTGTGTCTCTCGCCACTCCTGCTGATACCACCGCTGTTCCTCCTGCGCCGAAAGCGCTGGGTGGTCACCGCCGACTTCATCGACGCACTTGCCGAGGAACACGCCGTGGGGACGATGCAACGCCGCCGGTGGAAGTGGGTGACCACACACACCGTGTGGGCGGCCCTGGATGGACGCGTCGCGGAAGACATCGACCTTGGCGAGCTCGTGCGTGCCGAGACCCACTCGGACTCCGACGCGCGCGATCTCGTCGAGCGGATGGGTGTCGGCTACGAGATGGCAGCACTGCTTGTTCTTGCAAAGCGGGCGAAGCGGATATGCACGCAGGACGAGCGCCTGGCCTCTCTGGCTGCGACGCTCGGAGCAACCGTGTATGATGCACACAGCTTCATGCGGAAGTACGGCGATTCACAAGCGGACAAGCCAAAGGGACGTGAGTAGAAACCGCGGGTTTCGAGCATAGTCTTTGTTGACGGGGTGGGAGTGCGGGCGTAATATCCAGGGGTCGCTTGTAACTCGCGGTTACAGCCGCAACTCAGGTTCGGAAACCAGGCGATGACACATATGGGACGACGTTCCCGAGCTGAGATACCTACAGCCTGAGGCCAGGGGATCGCAGCCGATAGGGTGCAATCGGAAACGAGAGTGCCTCCCGTTTGGAAAGGGAACGTGCGCAGGGCAGTCGGCCGGGACATCCGGCTGACGTGTTAAGCGCACGACACAGGGGGGCGCAGACAGATGAAGACCGGTTTCGGACAGGCTCACGGTATCGCCTGGCTGATATCGGTTTCTTCGTGCCTACGACTTGTGGGTACCGGGCCGGAAGGAGGCGACCGAGACCGGTGACGTCATGCGCGGACCCGAAGGTCCGCGTGCAGGCGCGGAGCCGCGAACGCGACTCCGCGACATTGAGAAGGGAAGAGGGTATGGGAAAGAGACACAGAGAAGAAGGGGAGTCCGGGCTCAGCCGGCGTGATTTTCTCAAGACCGGAGCTGCAGTAGCCGGTGCCGGAGCGGCGGGCTTCGAGTTCGCTGTAGCACCTTCAATGGCCGTCGCTGCTGAGGTCGATGAGACATATCACACTACCTGCCCGTACTGTTCCGTCAGCTGTGGACAGCTTGTCGACGTCGATGCTTCCGGCACCGTCCTCGATGTCTATGGCGACCACATGTCTCCATTCAATTCCGGCGGGTTGTGCGCGAAGGGTGCCGCCGGATATCAGCTAGTGACGAACTCGCGCCGAATAGGCTCACAGGCGGGTTCGCACCCGGTCAACCCGGCGTTCGCTTACGATGGCAATTACACAGATGGTGTCGCGTACAAGCGCACTTGCGACGCCAGCGGTGTCGACAGCGGCTGGGGCAAGATGGGCCTTACGGACGCTCTCGGCGAGATCGGGACTTCCATGGTTACCGCACGCGGTGCTGTGAACGCAGCCAACGGCTACAACAGCAAGTCCGTGGCATTCTTCGGCTCGTCGCACATGAACAACGAGCAGAACTACGCGTACCGCCGCCTGATCGCTCAGTTCGGAACCTCGAACGTCGAGCATCAGGCCCGTATTTGACACTCGTCCACGGTGGCCGGTCTGGCCGCCGCATTCGGACGAGGCGCCATGACGAACAACTGGACCGACCTCGGCAACTCGTCGCTCTTCGTGGTCATGGGCGCCAACCCGGTGGAGAATCACCCGGCGAGCATGGCGCACATCAACAAGGCACGCGGCAAGGGCGCGAAGCTCATCGTCATCGACCCGCGCAAGACCCGCACCGCGCTTCAGGCCGATCGCTTTATCCGTATCCGCCCCGGCACCGACATCGCCTTCATCAACGGCGTAGTGCGCGGGATCATCGCGGACATGGAAGCGCGCCCGAGTGACGGTCCGGACGGGGTTCGAGACCAGTTCTACAAGTTCCTGGACCAGACGGGCAGCGGCACGTTCTTCACCGACGGTGACGATGCGACGGGGAGCACTAGCACGGCGGTTCCTGGCAACTCGAAGTACTCCGATGCCCGTTTCATCTTGAACGGCGCTGGCACGGATTACGAGCGCGAGACTATCGTCGCAGCCACCGGATTTCCGGCCGTTGGCGGAGAGTCCGCCAACACGATCATCTCGAACTTCCCGAAGAAGGCTGCAAACGTCTTCGGCAATGTGAACACGGTGTACAACCGGCTCAAGGCGCACGTCGCACCATATGACACTGCGACGGTCGCGGATATCTGTGGCTGCACTGAGGCGGACATCGCGTACGTCATCGACGCCTACATTCAGAATGGCCGTTGTTCGAGCGTCGGCGACACTCTCTCCTCACAGGATCCGCTCGCGACGGGCTACAAGTGCACCACGATGCTGTACGCGATGGGTCTCACGCAGCACACGCACGGCGCCCAGAACGTCAAGTCGTTCACGGTCCTTCAAACCCTTATGGGCAACATGGGACGTGCCGGCGGAGGCATCAACGCGCTGCGCGGTATCCACAACGTTCAGGGTTCGACGGACATGGGCAACCTGTACCATCTGATTCCGTTCTACTCGGGCAACCCGTCGACCATGACCTTGGCCGACCCCGACGCGTTCGGCAAGTACATGAACACCCTGTGGGGTGTGCCCGTGAGTGGAACAGGTACCCGTACGACGATGAACAACTCCTATGATGACGCCTACAACACGGCGGCGATGGGTCTGCAGCAGCGTGGTTTCATCAACATGACCTACAACTTCTTTGGTAGCCCCGAGTGGATGAAGGATGCGTCCGGCAACCTGACGACCGCCAATCGCGCGTTTACCAATGCTCTCTACGATCTGTGGCCCAAAACCAACGGTGATGATCACGTCACCATGTTCCGCAAGATGGCGACCAGCGACATCAAGGCCGCAGTCGTCTGGGGACAGAATCCTGCGGTCACCGAACCCAACCAAAGCGCGATCCGCGCCGGTCTCGAGAACCTCGACACCCTCGTGGTCGTCGACATGTTCGAGAACGAGACGGCCGCTGTGAAGCGCAAGGCCAACAGCGCGACGTACCTTCTTCCCGCGTGTTCGCACGTCGAGGAAGCCGGTAGCGTTGCAAACTCCGGTCGCGTGCTTCAGTGGCGTGAGCGTGCCACCCTTCCGAAGGGCAACAGCAAGGCGGATATCGAGCTCCTTTTCCGTATGGCGAAGGCATTCGATGATGCGGGCGCGTTCTCGCATATCACGGCCCAGTGGACCGACCAGGGCAAGGCATGGGTCAACGCCTACACCACGCTGTACGGCGAACGCTACGGCTGGACGCCCGGTGCCACAGCGTTCGAGGACGCGAGCGGCACTGCCAACATCTGGACCGGGGCCGAAACCGCGCCTCGTGCGGACGGCACGGTGCATGGCTCGGAGTGGGTCTGCGAGCAGATCTACCGCGAGTTGTGCACGCCGGCGACCGGAACGTCGTGGCTGTACACGGGTGCCTACAACACCACTCGGGGGGTCAACAAGCACCCGGGTCAGGTCGACTGGCAGACCGCCAACCGCTCCAAGAGCCGAAACAACGCCGATCCGAACTCCACGCTGGCATATCCCAGCTGGGGCTACGCGTGGCTTGTCAACCGTCGTGTCCTGTACAACAACGCCGATATCCCCGGAGATATCGGGGACTTCTACATGGGGCCGGATTCGGTCGCTCGTCTGTTCGTCAGCACCAACACGGCGACTCTCAACTACTCGCGTTGGTACCGCACGATCAACCGTCTGGCCGACAAGCCCGATGTCGCCCTTGGCGGTCCAACCGCCCAGCACATCCTACCTGGCCGCTTCCCGGCGCACACCGAGCCCTACGAGACCCCAAGGGCCGACCTGGCCGCACTCTGGGGTCGCAACACGAAGGGCACCGGTGCGTGGGACCTGCTCAAGTCCGACACGCTTGCTGCTGCGGGTCGCGTTGGCGATCTCGACGCTTCAGGATTCCCGCTCGTTCTCACGACGATCCGTTGTGTGGAGCACTTCCAAGGCGGTCCGATCACACGCAACAACCCCTGGAACGTCGAGGCGGAACCCTATCCCTGGATCGAGATCAACTCTCTCGATGCCGCGGCTGCGGGTATCGCGACAGGCGACTGGGTCAATGTGATCACTGCTCGCTCCAACAGCACGACGGACCAGGAGGGCCGGACCACCGGTGCTCCGTTCGCCGATGGCTTCCTGGCGCGGGTCGGAGTCGGTCTACAGTCCAACCAGCGAGTCGGACGCGGGGTGGTAGCAATACCCTGGCACTGGGGCGACAGAGGGCTCTCGACGGGCTCTCGCGCCAATGACCTGTGCATCGATGCGGGTGATGCGAACACCGTGATTCCCGAGTACAAGGCCTGTCTGTGCAAGATCGAGAAGGCATAAGGGGGTGGTGACGATGACAACGATGGCTGTTTTTCAGGATGTAGATAAGTGCATGCGCTGCAACGGTTGTGTTATCAGCTGCAAACGCACGTGGAAGATGAAGGCCCTGAACGTTGGCGTCCACAAGACCGCCCCCGATCAGAGGGTCATCATCAAGTCGCAGAAGCGTGTCGACATGGGTGCGTTCCTCAGGTTCAGCTGTTGGCACTGCCCTGACCCGCCCTGCGTCAAGAGGTGCCCCTTCAAGGCACTGGTGAAGGAGCCGAACGGCGCAGTATCGATCGATCCTACGCTCTGTGATCCCGACGCAACGAACCCGAAGGGCGTCAAATGCGTTCGGCAGTGTGTGTCTGACTGCCAGCGTGGAGGGTATCCCAAGGTCGGCGTAGGTAGTGACCTGTTCCCGACAGCGAAGGCGTGGAAGTGCACTCTGTGCAACGGTCGCGCCGGAAGAAACACCGATCTCGACGCAGCGTACGGAGAGCCTCTTCCGACGCGGGCGACGCCAGGCGAGATCGGTACAGTCCCTGAGAAGGCCCACGAGCCGAGTTGCGTGTATTCGTGCCCGGCGAAGGCCATGACCTGGGACACCAAGGCGAAGATCCTCACGAAGATCACCGATGAGGGCTATGTTTCCTACCAGGGTGATGGCAGCATGTTCTGGGCGAGCAAGAAGTACATCCTTGCCGGTCCGAAGGCCGATCCGTTCATCGAGGATCACGTGACGCCGTTCATCTCAAGCGTACTGCGCGAATCGGTGGACAACGCCGTGCTTGTGCCGACGCTTGTCGCGGGAGGCGTGCTCGCCGTGATTCTTCGCAGGATGCAGCTGGCCGATGATGCAATGCTGAACGGGAAGGGGTGATCGAGATGCGGAAGCGCATGATTCTTCTTGCGGTCTTTGCCGCGATCGTCGTGATTGCCCTGACACCGTCGGTCGCTCTGGCCAACTTCTCAATCCACGGTGGATACGAGATGGATACGGATGCGTGTGCCGGATGTCACCGTGCACACACAGCCGCCAGCAGTATCACCTGGACGCGGAGTGATGGTCTGAGCGAGGGCAGCGCGCTGCTCATATCGACCGCAAGCGAGATCTATGAGTTCTGCTACACCTGCCATGACGCGGTGAGCCTGGGTGCGGATACCAACGTTGAGGAGGGCATCTACGAAGGTACGCTCTACGGTACCCAGTTCGCCCAGCTCAACGGCGGCGGTTTCGAGGCCACGCTCTATCCTGCGCAGCACATGTACACAGGTGCGACGTGGGAGATCTATGGTGGTGCGACCGTTCCGGACATCCTTGGCAATCTCAAGGACGGTCCGCAGATCGAGATGAGCTGCTCCACATGTCATGACGTGCACGGCAGCTCGAACTACCGTCTGCTCAAGGACGTCGTCAACGGCAGGTCGGTCGGTGGCTACGACGGTGCGGCTTCTGGCTATACGCCGAATGATCCGAAGCCGACGCCCTGGGTCGTGTCGACCGAGCCCGGCTATCCTTCGGGTGGCTGGCTCCTGCACGCCCCTGGTGCGGCGCAGGTGGCGGGCTACATACCGGATTACACCGAGCCGATGTACGCGAAGGCTCCTGACTTGGCTCTGCCAGCAGGTCCCGATACGGACAAGGGCATGAGCGGTTGGTGTGCGTCCTGTCACATCCAGTACATGCAGAGGTCCGGTGCGGTGCTTGACACCGATCCCGGTCTCGGTGAGACGCTTGTCGCCGACGCCCTCCTGGGCTATGACTCCAACGATGGCTTCGGCGCTGTCACGCGTCATCGCCATCCGGTCAACGTCGAGCTCAGCGTTTTTAAGGGTGTTCGTCCGCTCATCATTGGGACGAACCCTCTACCGCTGGCCCATGGGGCTGGTGACGCTAGCACTCAGGACAGCACCGACTGGATGGAGTGCTTGACCTGTCACGTCGCTCACGGTTCCAATACGACGATGACTGGTTACGCCAACGTCGCCGATACAACCGATCCTTTGCCGGATAGTGGTACGGGTGGCGTTATGCCCACGGGGAGCAATGCTCTCTTGCGCATGGACAATCGTGCTGTGTGCGAATCGTGTCACAACAAGTAGGCACCGATCACAGCATGCTGCTCGCAACAGGTACTAACGGTGGGGGCCAGGCTATGCCTGGCCCCCACCCGTCCCTTGGGACGTCAGCTGCTGCGGGCCGTGGGCCGGATGTGTGGCACCTTGCAGCCGGAATCGTGCTTCTGCTGGCTGCGGCCGGACAGTATACGGCCTCCACACTGGCCGTTGGTAGGATGCCTGCGGTCGCTGCGGGTGCTGCGGTGGCGATGGTCGGTGGTCTCGCGCTTCTTCTTGTTGAATGGAGTCCTCCCAGGGCCATTCGGATTCTCGGGCTTGGTGCCGTGCGTGCGGGTGTAGCCGGGTTCGTCGCACTCGGTGCTGTGACCTGGATGGTGCTCGCCTCGCGCCACACGGACGCTCCGTCCGGGTCGGTCGTCGCGTTCTGGACGACAGTGTTCTGGGGGTTGATCCTTGCCGCCGCACCAGCGGTGAGCATCAGCTCCTGGTTCCGTCGCATCGCCGGTGCTTTGCTCGCGCTGGCTGGCGCTTTCGGAGTGTTCGGGAACTGGGAGAGGCCGAGCTCGTTCTCACTCCTCACACGATTCCCTTGGGAGCAGTTGTCTCTCGCGGCGGCGGGTGTCGTGTGGGTGGTGTCGGTACTCGTTCTCGCGAGTGCGGCTCGTTCGCATGGCACGCGACCCGTGCTCGCCGCAGCGGGGCTCGGGGCATTCGTCGGTGGTGCCGTGATGGCGCTCGCCGCGAGCTCCAAGATGCCAACCGCATTTCTCGGGAGCGAGACGCTTCTCGTGCTCGCGGTCACGACCGCGCTCGTGCTCGTACTCACCGTGTCGCTGGTGGCTTCGGTCGGAACGGGTCTTCCCGCAGCCGCATTGCTCCTGGTACCGGTCGCCATGTCGTTGCTGACGATTGTGGAGCAAGCCACCGGCTCCTTTGGGCCGCAACCGCTGCTCGTTGTGCCTGTCGTCGCGGGTTCCATTCTGACGCTGGCCGGGGTCGTCGCTCTGCTCGCGGGCGAGCAAGTGCACAGCGGAACCGACCGCGCGCCACGGCTCGCAATCGCGCTCGCGGTCATCGCGATGGGACTGGCGGTGGTTGCACTCGTTGCGCCGGGAGTGCATGCGACCGTGCGCGCGGTGCCCGGTAGCGGCGAGGACTTCTTCGCTCGCTTCACAATGGCCGGCATCGAGACGGCGGGCGGCTGGATCGCGCTGGCAATCGTGGTGCTCGTGACTTCGTGGGCGTCGGGGCGTAGGATTGCAGGCAGGGGTCAGGCTCTCGTTGTCGCGTCTGTAGCAGCCATCTCGGCGTCGGCGTGGTTCATGCTACGATTCACGCCCCTGCATACGTGGGTGACGTGGATCCCTCCGGAGGTGCAGCAGGACTATGGGACGGAGTATGCGGGTATCGTTTTCAGAGGGGTTCCGGTGATGTGGCAAGCGCTCGCTATCGCTACAGCCTTGGTCGCGCTGCTGGTCGTGGTTCTTGCGTCCTCGCGATCTGGCATAGGACGTATTGCACAGAAGGGGACTGCCCCATGATTCGGCGCGTCTCATCGATCGTAGCGGCACTGATGCTCGTACTCATGCTCGCCTCGGCGGGGTGCTCCCGCAAGATGGTGACAGTGAGCACGGGTGAGATCGTGCTGTGCACTGAAGGCGAGATCGTCTCGGACACCACTGAAGAGATCCAGGTGCCCGAAGACGAGGTCGGCGAGCACTATGTGAAGACCAGCGTGACCACTTGCGATCGCCACACCAAACTCCCCGAACTCTACGAGAAGGCTCAGCAGGCCATCCGCGCAAAGGACTTTGCGACGGCACTTGGCCTGCTCGCGCAGGTCGTCGAGATGGACCCGACCTACCGCAAGGCTGGTCAGCAAGCCGAGGACATCAAGAAGACCAAGACCACCTCCGCCGATGGTTCCCCCGGCACGGGACCCGCTGACGGCGGGGACTCCGGGAACGGAAACACCGGCGGGCAGGACGCCGGCACCGGGGACGAACCCGTCGGACCCATCATGAGCCTGGCAGGCTATATGCCTGACAAGCTGCCTGGGTTCGTTGGACAAGGCCTTGTGGCCGACCCCTTCGTACTCACGCGGAACTACCTTCCTGCGAAGCCGGGCCCGATGAGGTTCCTTGTTATCGTTGCCGAGCAGTTCATTGACGCGAAGGCCGCTGGGGCGGAGATGAATGGTGCCATCAAGCGCGACTACCCCGAGGCGGGCAGTGCCGTCACCATTTCGGGCAAGAGCGGGTACTCCGGCGCGCGCGACGGCACGGGAATCGTTGCGTTCGTTGACGGCGCCGTCCTTGTCGCTGTCGAGGGAACATCTTCGTCCGATGACGGTCCCGGACTGAGGGCGACACTGACAGACATCGCCAAGAGCCTGATCAAGTAGGTGTATGCACAGTGATTCGTTCAACCGCATGCTCGAAGAGTGTCTGGGTGCGTGGGGCGCGCACGCTGCTTTCGGCGACTATCGCGCTCGCGGTCATGCCTTGGGGCCAGTCGATTCCTCAGGCGGCGGCGGGGCCGGTAACCAGTGCCGACCTCCGGTGCGTCACGTTCGTTGACGGCGCGCTCGGCTTCGCCGCAGGTGCCTCGGGCACGATAGTGAGGACTACCGACGGTGGACTGACATGGGGCGTCGTGCGGTCAGGCGGCACCCTGGATCTGCAGGGAATCAGCTTCGTAGATGCCCAGCACGGGTGGGCGGTGTCCAAGACCGGTGTCGTTCTTGCCACGAGCGACGGAGGGAACACATGGTCCGAGGTTTCCTCGGACCTCGGAGGCGTGTTCTTCGTGGTCGAGCAGGTCTTCGACGTTGAGTTCCTCTCGACGAGCTACGGTGTGGCCGTTGGTGGTGCGCAGGACACGCCGCCGGTCGTGTGGGAAACCTACACAGCCGGGAACGGTGACTGGAGAGACGACTTCATTGCGGGTTCGTACGAGCCGCCGCCCGAGATGCCTGCCTACCCCAAGCTCGGTCTGGGGGAGTTCTACGGCATCGACTACCCCAGCACCAGCCTGGCCTGGGCAGTTGGGCACGACCGCTACAAGGACGCGAACAAGCCCGTCATCTGGAGCTGGGACGACTCTCGTGCAGGCACCAAGTGGCTGAAACAGACCTACACGGGCACCGGTCCGCTGTACGACGTGTCGTTTGAGAGCTCCACGACCGGCGTCGCGGTGGGCTCAGTTGGCAAGATCGCCCGTACGGTCAATAGCGGAACCACATGGACACCCATCACGGGGCCGGTCTCCGGTGACTTGTCCGGAGTCTCGCTGGTCAGCGGTGGCACTGGCTGGGCGGTCGGGGCATCGGGTGCCATCATCAAGACGGTCGATTCCGGTCTGAACTGGTCCGCGCAGACCTCAGGCGCCTCGGCGTACCTGGAATCGGTCTCGGCGCTCTCCGCCACGCGTGCCGTGGCGGTCGGCCGCTCGGGGACGATTCTCTTCACGACCAACGGCACCACATGGCAGGCCGCCTCGGCGATCGGCGGCGCTCCGGTTATGACCGGTCTGTCGTCCCCGACGCACCCGTCTTCCGACGTCTGGTACCCATCGCTGTCGGGCACGGTCCAGTGGACAGCGAGTGGCAGCGGGATCGTCGGCTACGGCTACGTCTTCGATCAGAGTCCCTCCACCGCTCCGTCGGTGGTGACTACCACCGACACGAGCGCTCCATTCACGGCGACATCCAGCGGTGTGTGGTATGCGCACGTGGCTGCCAAGGACGACGCGAACAGGTGGAGCGCTCCTCGGCATCTCACCGTCCGTGTGGACGCGCTTGTACCCACCGTGTCCTCGAATGCGAATGAGTCTGTCCCGTACGTGGGGACGGCCTCTGTGGCAATCACCGGAGCGGATACGGGTGGATCAGGGGTCACCGCGATCAAGTACCGCTGGAACGTCGGCACGACCGTGACGGTCTCCGCGGCTACAGCGGTCGCGTCGAGGGCCGTTGCGGGCGCGGCCTCGCTCGAGTACTGGGCATTCGACCGTGCCGGCAATGAGTCGGCACACGCGACCAAGACGATCATGATCGAGGCGCCGACAACTCCCGAGACGGAGCGCGTCTCCTCGGCGACCAGGTACTCGACAGCCGTCGAGATCGCACGGACCGGATTCGACGACGGCAGCCGTAGCTGGCCCGGCGTCAGCCATGTGATCATCGCGAGCGGGGACGATCGGGCAGCTGCCGATCCGCTGGCGGCTTCGGGTCTGTGCTGGGCATATGACGCCCCGCTGTTCCTCGTGAGCGTGCGATCGACGCCGGCGGAGGTCATTTCTGCGATTCGGGAGATAGCGCTTGCCCGGACCGGGAAGGTGACGCTGCACGTGGTCGGCGGGCCCATCTCCGTGCCTGACGCACGGATTTCGGACATCCTTGCCAAGGTCGGGCCATCCGAGTTCAACGCCACCGATCGCGTGCTGTCCACAGGCGGGCGGTACGATCTTGCTCGTGCGATCGCTCTCGACGTGAAGGCCGAATGGCAACGACGCAACGGCGCGGGGACATCTCCCGACACCGTTCTGCTCGCGAACGGCGCAGACCCGGCGAAGTTCTTCGACGCGCTGGCTCTGTCACCGATAGCGGCCAGGAATGGCTACCCGATCCTTCTCGTGAGCGCGAACGGTGTGCCGTCCGCGACCTCCTCGGCGATCTCGGCTCTAGCGCCGACCACGAAGATCGTCGGCGGAGGGGTCAACACAGTGTCCGAGGCAGTTCGCAGGCAACTCGGAGCGGTGCGTTGGGCAGGTCAGACCCGGTACTCGACGGCGACTACGATCGCAAGCAAGGCCATCGACGAGAAAGGGTGGCTCACGTCCGGTACCGTCGGAGTGGCTGCGCGATTGCCTGACGCTCTCACCGGCGGCAGTATGGTCGGGCGTGCAGGGGGAGTCTTGCTTCTCACGCAAAGCGACCAGTTGTCCTCGGACACGAGGGAATGGCTGAAGCAGCGCAAGAGCGGCATCGGAGCATGCTACGTGCTCGGTGGAACGGACTCCGTTCGCCCCTCGGTGATGACGGCGGTACAGAGTGCGATAAAGTAGCATGTCGATGACACCGTTGAAGTGAGATGACTGCCCAGGTAATCCCCCATATGGGTGATGCGCGAACCGGCTCTCGCGAGTACAATGGCGAAGACGTGGCGCGGATGCGCTTGGCGTCTGCATGGCCTCGTGACGACGGTCCGCCGGGTCGGCTCCGGTGGTATCTGTGCTGCTTTGCCGGGGAAAGACAGGCACATGACCGCTGCTAGCCGTTTCGTGATGCGAGTATCAAAGGGCGTGCCGGTGGTTCTGCTGGCAGCGGCGCTCTTGCTCGGCGTATCAGCGGGAATGGCCGGGGCGGACACTGCCCCTCACATCACGACCGAGGTCGAGACCGACGCGTGTGCCATGTGCCACAGGGCGCACACGGCCTTCGGTGACGGCTGGTACCGGGAGCTGGGGTCATTCGAGATCACGAGGACCGCTCTGCTTGTCAGCGGGGGCAGCGCGGGCGAGGCCGACACGGGCCTGTGCTTCGCCTGTCACGGGATCGAGGCGCTAGGTTCCGGCACCGATATCCAGACGCCGTTCTCCTCGGCATCGAGTCACAAGCTCGCGCCGGAGGATTCGGACTGGGGACCTACGCCCAAGCAGTGCAGTGACTGTCACGACAGCCACGGCATTGAACGACGGGTTGACGACACGCCCTATCCGGCATTACTGCGCGTGCGCGACCTGGCCGACAACCAGTTCTTCGAAGGCGATGCCTACTGCGCGGCGTGTCATATTGGCCGTCCCGCCGATCGGTGGGACGGGCTCGCTGTTTGGCAGCAGACCGGCCACGCCGCCTCGATTGACCCGCCGATATCGGGCACAGGCATCGTCTGTTCCGCCTGCCACGACCCTCACGGTTCCGACAACCCGCCAAGTGTGACAGAGCAGCTCGTGCCCCCGTCGGCTCCTGGCACGGTCACGGTCCCTGCGAACGATCGGCGCTTCTGCTACGGGTGCCACGCGGGTTCGCAGGCGACATACGCCGGGATGTCCGCGTACGTCACCGGCGGACACGCGTCGTCAGCGGCCACGATCTCCGTCCCGGGCGAATGGCCCGCGGTGAATGCAAGTCGAAAGGTCGGCGAGTGTCAGGTTTGCCATGCGCCCATGGGCAGGTCGGACGGCGCTGGCGGTGTGATCGACAAGCTGGCCGAGAAGGCAGGCCGTGCGCTGTGCGAGACGTGTCACGCGGCGGCGTCGACGATTGCCACCGACACGGCCTCTCTCGCCTTCCCGCCGGCTCGCGCTACGGACGAAGAGCTCGTTGTTGCCTACGACCCCTCGACGCTGCCATCGATGTACGGTCGCGTTTCGCTCTACACGCAGGAGGCTGCTGGCACTTCTCGACTTGTGGGGCCACGGGAGTTCGGCGTGACCGGACGGGCCGGCGACGCTGCTGCGGGTGACGTCGATGGCCTTGGTGTGAACGAGCTCGTTGTGTGCGATCCGGGTACGAGCCGGCTCGAGGTGTTCTACTCGGACTCCTTGGCCGGTCTGATTCCGACCACATACACATCGCTGGATGCGGCATTCACGTACGTTGCCGTGGCCGATGTGTTCGATGACGGCTCAGGGCGGCCCGAGATCGTCGCTGTGACACGTTCAGCGACCGCCCCTCACCCGAGTTCGGTCTACGTGTACCGGCTGAGTGGGGCGTCGCTTGTCAAGATCGATGGACCGGTGAGCGTCGGCAACGACGCGTCCGGAATCGCTGTAGGGGACGTGACCGGTTCGGGATTCGCGGACGTTGCAGTCACTGCCGCCGGGGACGACGATCTCTACATCCTGACCGAGGACAGCGGAACACCCGGCACCCTGGCCACGAACGGTCCCTACGCCACCCGAAGTGGCCCCCGCGGGCCGAGCATCGGGGACGCGTGGGACGGCGTTGCCGGTCAGAGGGAGATCACCGTTGCGAACTCCGGCGAGACAGCCGGGACCGTGTCGGTCTTCAACGGGTCTGGGACGATCCTGGGGAGCTACGACGCGACGGCTGCGGCCGGAGCACAGGCATGGGACACGCTCGTGGCGGACGTACTGCCCGGCGTCGGGGGCGATGAGACGGTTGTCGCGTTGCGACATGAGACCGGCGACAGCGGTGTCAACGTCTTTGCCGGGATGAGCGGGGGCGGACTCGGGAACCGTCAGTCGTACACCACCGGGCAGTACTACCGGTCCTCGTCGCTCGCGGCTGGCGATGTGAACCGCGACGGCCGCTCGGAGCTGGTAGTCGGGAACGCGGGTCTTTGGAGCCGTAGCACGCCGCGAGAGGCACCGTCGGTGCAGGTGTTCAAGGCGACGACCGATGGTCTCGACCTGCAGACAACGCCCGAGACCCTGTGGGGCGGTGGCGTCGAGGTCGCGTCCGAGGCGCCCGCAGTCGTCGTGGCGGACTTCGGCGGCGTCGGTGAGAGTCGTCACCCCATTGACGCTGTCCCCGACACGCATGTCTCGACCGAGACGTTCACTCTCACGCGGCACGTCGAGTGCGTCGACTGCCACAACTCCCATGAGTCAACGAGCACGCCCACTGTAGCGTCTGCTTCGGCACCCGCGGCATACGGACCACTCAAGGGAGCGTGGGGGGTCGAGGTCACGAACTTCGCGGACATGTCGATCACCTACGGTCTCAAGCAGGGTGTGGCCTACGAGTACGAAGTCTGTATGAAGTGTCACTCGTTCTGGTCGCAGCTGCGCGGCAGCCGCGATGTGTCCGTGGACTTCCAGACCTACAACGCGTCGTTCCACGGTGTCGAATCGGGTACAACGAACTCGCAGGCCACCCTGGACTCATTCGTGGAGACGACCCCGGCCTGGACCAACTCATCGGTCGTCTACTGCGTGGACTGCCACACCAATCAGGATTCGGGCGAGGCCCGCGGCCCCCACACGAGCGAGGACGCCCCGGTCCTTGTGCAGCCCTACTGGGGTCTGACCTCAGGCGATAGCTCCGGACTCTGCTACCGCTGTCACAAGCGCACCGTGTACTACACAGGTGACGATGACTCCGGCACGTCGATCAGCCGGTTCCACGACGCGGTACTCGGCCTCACAGAGCCCAAATTGCACTACCTGCACACGAGCGAGCGTGGGCTCGGCTGCGGGGCCTGCCATGTCACACACGGCGTGGACCGCGAGCATCTTATCAGGAGCGGGCTCGGCTGGGTCAACGATCCCGGGAGCAATCCGGGCGGCTCGTGCGACAACGACTGCCACACCGGTGGTACCCACACGTACGAGCGGTGAGCGCCCTCTAGCTGACGATGAGAACGCGCGTTCCCACTTCGACACGCTCGTAGAGGTCTTCGATGTCCCACCTGTGCATCCGCATGCAGCCGTGACTCGCCGCAGTGCCGATCGAGTAGTCCTTCGATGTCCCGTGGATCCGAATCCCGGAAGCGTTCAGGTTCATTGCGCGCGTTCCGAGCGGGTTTCCGGACCCGGGGGGAATCGACTTCGGCATGTCCTTGGCCCACGCGCTCCCGGGGTTGCTCCAGGTCGGGCGGTATCGTTTCTGGACGATCTCCCAGGTGCCGCGAGGTGTCGGGAAGCTCGGGGCGCCGACCGCCACGCCGAACTTCTTCTCGAGCTCGAGACCATCGTAGAGGTACAGTCGCCGTTCGGAGAGATCTACGACGATCGTCTTGCCGAGCGTCTTGTCGGTCACCTTCGGCCCCACCACACGGACCGGCAACTCCGCTGTCTTCTCGCCCGCAAGCAGCGCCTTCGTGATAGCCGCGAGTGCAGCTGCGCGGTCGACCGCTCGCCCTTTCGCCGAGGACGACATCACCACAGCGCCGTCGGCGTCGATCGTTACTGTGGCGTCCACCGCAGGCGTGTCGATGCGCGAAGCGACATCGTCGATCCACCCTTCCAGCGGTGCCCCATCCACGGACAGGACCGGTTCGATCTCCACGTCCACGGTCCGGTCGGCGTATCGGCGCAGGGCCCGCTCGGCGATAGTCGCTTGCCGGCTGGGATGAAGCGCCTCTTCGAGCATGAGGTCGACATCGATCGCCAGGCTGGTCTTCGGGTCCAGATCGAAGGTCTTGCCGTCGTAGACGACGTGGACCGTCTGTAGC
Source organism: Actinomycetota bacterium (assembly GCA_030682655.1). Taxonomy (NCBI): domain Bacteria; kingdom Bacillati; phylum Actinomycetota; species Actinomycetota bacterium. Next base: position 19,502 of record JAUXNU010000054.1, read on the forward strand.
AGCGGGGTCGCTACCGTGCGTCCGATCAGCTCGCGCGCCTGATCGAGTCCGAGGCCACCCAGAGACTCTCCGTCGACGGTCACACCCACCGGAATGATGGCACGCGCACCGTAGTCGTCCACGATCGACCAGGTGAAACCCGCCGACAGTGCGAGCATTGCGCATGCAGACATTGCGGCGCAGAAGCGTACAGCTCGCGTGCGAATACTCATGTGGTTCCCGAAGAAGGAGGCGGGCGAGTCCTGCATATTCTACAATGGCTTGGATGTTCGCGCGACATGTTGCGCAAAGGGAGGAGCGTCGTGGGTCAGCCGGAGACCCGTCAACCCTACCGCGGTAACCTCGACAAACTCACAGCCAAAGTGCTCAACGAGCGCGGGCTGGACCTCGGGCAATACCGGCAGCAGTATCTCGAGCGAAGGATTGCTACGCGTTTGCGTTCGCTTGACCTGCACTCTTACCGGCAGTACGTGGACTACCTGGACACACATGCCGATGAATACGCGAAACTGATCGACACCCTCACCATCAACGTCACCGAGTTCTATCGGGACGCCCCGGTATTCGATCTGTTCCGGAAGACCATCGTCCCGGCGATGATCGAAAACAAACTTCGTGCGCGACAGCGGATGCTGCGCGCGTGGTCGGCAGGATGTGCGACCGGCGAGGAGCCCTACTCGATCGCGATGTCGTTTCTAGATGGACTCGGGAGCCATACCAAGGACTTCGTGCTCACAGTGATTGCGACCGACCTCGATGACAGGGCGATCGCGCAGGCGAAGGCCGCGGTTTACCCCGCCGAAAGGCTCAAGACCATTCCCAAGACGCATCAGGTAAAATACCTAGATGTGCACGGAGATACCTTCAGCGTGAAGCCGGAGGTGGCCCGCCACGTTAGGTTCAGGCACTTCAATCTCTTTGCGGACAAGCCGATAAGCGTCGTAGATGTGATCTTCTGCCGGAACGTGTTCATCTACTTCAGCAGGGAGCAGCAGGAGAAGGTGCTCGAGATGTTCTGGGGTGCCTTGGCCAAAGGGGGTTACCTCGTACTCGGACGGAGCGAGAAGCTGGCACCGTCGGCTGCGAAGCGGTTCGAGTTGGTGAGCGGCAGGGAGCGCGTCTACCGGAAGCCGCCGCTCCGGTAGCGGGATAGGCGGTGCGAGAGCGCCGCGAACGGAGGAGGACCACAGGTCATGACTCATGAGCATCGAGGGACTCGTGTCAAGCGGGGGCTTGCGCTCACGTTCACGCTGCTGACGTGGGCGACCATCGCTCCGGCGGTCGGGATCGGCCTCGCGGCGACCGCGATCTACGCCTACTTCTACCTCCATCTGACCATTGCCCAGATGCTACCTGTCATGGGGTTCGGGGCCACTGTCATGGTTGTCATGTCGATTCCCGGCTCCTTCGCCTGGCGGTGGCAGTTCGACGAGCGCGTTCTGCGCCCGCTGCGCGATCTCGGAGGCACGATGGTCGAGGCGGGACAGGGAGATCTCACTGTCCGGGCGGACATCATCCACAGCGACGAGATCGGTGTGCTCGCCGACGAGTGCAATTGCCTGATCGAGTCCCTTCAGGGAATCGCATCTCACGTCCGTCGCTCCGCCGAGACGGTGTCGGCGGCCGCAGCACAACTCTCGGCATCGTCCGAGGAGATATCCTCGTCAACCATGGAGATCTCGTCCTCGGTGCAACAGATCGCGCACGGCGCGGAGCTCCAGTCGCGCAAAGTCGAGGAGACATCCGGCTCGATGGAGTCGATCAACGGCACGACGAACGAGGTCGCGGGGCAGGCCGAAGAGGCGGTGCGCACCAGCGAAGAGGCTGCGCGCGTCGCGGCACACGGCGAAGAGACGACAGGCATGGCCGTCATGAAGATCGCCGAGGTCCAGCAGGCGATCGAGACGCTGGCGAACTCGGTGGAGCTCCTTGGCAAGCGGAGCAGTGAGATCGGATCCATCGTGGACGTGATCACCTCCATCGCCGATCAGACGAACCTTCTGTCGCTCAACGCCGCCATCGAGGCAGCGCGGGCGGGAGAGTCGGGCCGGGGATTCTCCGTCGTCGCCGACGAGGTCCGCAAGCTTGCCGAGGGCTCGGGCAAGGCAGCCGAGCAGATCGGCGATCTCATCAAGGAAGTCCAGGAGGAGACCGCCAAGGCGGTCAAGTACATGGAGATCGGCACGCGCGAGGTGGAGATGGGCACCGAGGTCGTTGGCAAGACGGGCGAGGCACTGCGTCAGATCACCGACGCCGTGTCGCGCACAGCAGTGCTCGCCGAACAGATCTCCCACGCGATGAGCGATCAGAAGACGCGCACGTCCTCGGTGGACAAGGCGATGCACGATATCGCTGCTGTCGTCGAAGAGAACGCAGCGTCTGCCGAGGAGACCGCGGCTGCTGCCCAGGAGCAGACGGCATGCATGCAGGAGATCACGTCTTCGGCGCAGGAACTCTCGGACATGGCTCAGAGGCTTGAGGATTCTGTCCATAGCTTCACGGTCGACTAGGGGGTGGAGTGACGAATGTCGCAGGTAGCAGATACAGATACGAGGCCATTCGTCATATTTCGCCTTGGCGACGAGGAGTACGGGCTCGCCATAGACCGCGTGCGCAGCATCATTCGCTTCGAGCAGGCCACGCCGGTGCCCCGCTCCGCCGAGAGCGTACTGGGCGTGATCAACTTGCGCGGCACGGTCATTCCCGTCTTGGACCTGGCGAGTCGTCTCAACCGGGAAGCGTTCGTCCCGACAGCGACGTCCCGCATCGTGGTCGCGGAGGCGGCGGTCGGGCTTGTCGGGCTGGCAGTCGACTCTGCAAGCGAGGTCACGAACATCCCCGTCGAGGCCATCAAGCCCACACCCGAGAGCGTTCTCAACGCCGATACGGTGGCCGTCTTTGAGGGTGTCGCCGAGCGGGATGGCAAACTCATCATCTTGATCGACCTCGATGAGGCGATTCCACGGACCCAGTACGTGCAAGCCCTTTGCTCGGAGCGGGCTTTGGAGGGAGACACGGATGTCTAGGACCATCCTCGTCGTCGACGATGCGGCATTCATGCGGATGATGATTCGCGACATTCTGGCCAAGGAGGGCTACGTCATCCACGAGGCCGTCAACGGGCGCGACGCGGTCGAGAAGTACGGCGAGGTCCGTCCGGATCTCGTGACCATGGACATCACGATGCCCGAGATGAACGGGCTTGAAGCGCTTCGTGAGATTCGTTCCGGCGATTCGAGTGCCCGGGTACTCATGGTCTCGGCGATGGGGCAGCAGAGGATGATCGTGGAGGCGCTTGAGTCGGGGGCGATGGACTTCCTCGTGAAGCCGTTCCAGCCGACCAAGGTGCTCGAGACCGTCAAGAAGTGCCTGCAGAGCCAGGCCACGTGACATCCGGTCCCATGCACTCCGCTATCAAGGTGCTCGTCGTTGATGACTCGGCACTCATCCGCCAGATGCTGACACGTGTGTTGTCGCTCGACCCCCGCATCGAAGTCGTGGGCGTTGCCCGCAATGGCGTCGAGGCCATCGAGAAGGCGCGTACTCTCGAGCCAGATGTCATCACCCTCGATGTCGAGATGCCCGAACTCACCGGCCTAGAGGCATTGCCGCATCTCAAGCGTCTCTCAGACGCGCGTGTGATCATGTTGAGCACACTCGATGACCCCGATACGACCTATGCTGCGTTGAGCCGTGGCGCCGTTGACTTCCTCACGAAGCCCAAGGCGGGTGTTGCGAGCTCACTCGCTGAGCTTTCCGACCTGCTGCTCAAGAAGATCCGAATCGCGTATCGGATCGATCCCGAGCATATGGCGGCGGCCGAGCGGGTCTTCGGAGATACGCCGCCCCCCGCTGCCCCGAAACGCACGGATACGGCGCCAATCGCACTCGAATATGTCGTAGCGGTTGCCGCGTCCACCGGGGGACCCCCCGCCCTGGAACGTGTATTCTCCGGCCTGAGCTCCGCGATTCCGGCCGCGTTTCTACTGGTACAACACCTGCCTGCAGGCTTCACCGCTTCGCTGGCACGGAGACTGTGTTCCGCATCGGACATTCCGGTGCTCGAAGCGCGTGAGGGTATGGTCGTGAAACAGGGCACCGCATATGTCGCGCCACATGGCGTGCACATGACCGTCGCCCGTTCGAATCGGGACGTGTGCCGGCTGCTGCTCGAAGACGGAGAGCCCATACACGGCGTCAAGCCCGCAGCCGACCCCCTGTTCGCGGCTGTCGCAAGGACGTATGGCGAGCATGCGGTCGGAGTTGTCCTCACCGGCATGGGCTCGGACGGAGCGGAGGGTCTGGCCGCCATTCGCGATGCCGGAGGGGAAACGATCGTCCAAAACGAAGAGACGAGCGTGGTCTGGGGGATGCCCGGGGCCGCGGTGAAGCGCAAGGCGGCGGGTCACGTGGTGCCGCTCGGACTCGTTGCCGCGGAGATACGACGCACGATGCGAGAGAAGGCCTAGCTCATGGGAGAGATGGATGCGTACAAGGACATCTTCATGTCGGAGAGCGCCGAGTTCGTCCAGGCGATCACCGAGGGGCTGCTTGCACTAGAGACGAACGCAGGTGATCTCGAGCCGGTGGAGGTCATCTTCCGAGGCGCCCACAGCCTCAAGGGCATGTCTGCGACCATGGGGTACGAGCGCACGGCCGACCTCACCCATCGCATGGAAACCCTCATGGACCGCGTTCGCAAGCGTGAATTGGCCGTGGACTCGAGGCTCATCGATCTGATGCTGGAGGCCGTGGACACGGTGCGAGTTCTGATCGAAGACGAGTCCGAAGGCCGTTCGGACGTCGATACCGGTCCCATGATCGAGCGAATCCTCGCAATGGCGGAAGGGGAGGCGACCGCGGATGGACCCGCCGCGGCTCCGGGGGCAGCTCCTCGGAAGCGAACTGCACGTCGGAAGCCAACTGCAGTCAAGGCACCAATCGGAGGGCAGTCTGACGATGAGCTAGATGAGGTTCCCGGGGTCCCGATGAGACCGGAGGTAGGATCCGAGACTGCCCGAACGTATCGTGTCACCGTTACGCTCGAGGAGGCATGCGTTCTCAAGGCCGTTCGTGCCTACATGGTCATCAAGCGACTGACGCACATGGGAGAAGTCCTCGAGACCATTCCGGAAGCAAGGGATATCGAGGACGAGCGTTTCGACCGGGAATTCGTGGTCGTTGTCCGGACATCCGCGACAGCTGAGTCCGTACAGAAGGCCACACTCGGCGTCAGCGAGATCGAGAAGGCCGTCGCGGAAGTCACCGCAGAAGCGGCTGGCACGGCGAAGACTGCCGGAGGCGCGCTGTCGGGACAGGCATCGCGTCCAGCGATACCGAAACTCTCCGAGACCCAGACCGTGCGTATCGCGATCGGGCACCTTGATTCCATGGTCAATCTCGTTGGCGAATTCGTGATCTTGCGGTCGCGACTCGAGCGGGTTGCCAGGGACCTCAAGGACCGCGAGCTCGATGACACGCTCGAGGAGTTGCACCGCGTCTCGTCTGAGCTGCAACACGAGGTGATGCATACTCGCATGGTCCCGGTCGGCAACATCTTCAACCGCTTTCCGCGAATGGTTCGCGATCTCGCCCGTGACCTTGGGAAGGACATCGCGTTCGAGATGGATGGGCTCGACATCGAGCTCGACCGGACCGTGCTCGATGAGATTGGCGATCCCATAGTCCACTTGTTGCGCAACAGCGTGGACCATGGCATCGGGGACCCTGCCACGCGGGAGGCGGGCGGCAAGCCCGCTCGCGGTACGGTGCGACTGACTGCGGCGCGTGAGCGCGACCAGGTCCGAATCACAGTGTCGGACGACGGTCGCGGAATCGACGTCGAGCGAATCTGGGACAAGGCATGCTCGCTCAACGTCGTGGAGCCGGAGGCCAGAGAGGCCTATCGCGACGAGGAGATTCTCCTGCTCACATGCATGCCCGGCTTTTCGACCGCCGAGAACGCGACGAGGGTCTCCGGCCGCGGGGTCGGGATGGATGTCGTCAAGGGTAAGATCGAGCACCTGGGAGGCTCACTCACGATATCCTCGGCACCCGGACTGGGGACCGAGACAGTGCTCACGCTTCCCCTCACGCTGGCAATCATCCAGGCTCTGATGATCGGTGCCGCGGGTCGCACGTTCGCAATACCGCTCAGTTCGGTCGACGAGGTCTTCTCCCCGCAAGATGCGGCGATCGACACTGTCGACGGGGCGCCGGTCATCGTGATGCGCGACCATTCGATCGTGCCCGTCTTCCGGGTCGATGCGCTCCTTGGCCTGGGCGGGGTCGCAAGCCGGTTGCCCGACGATGCCGAGCATCTGGTTCTCGTCGAAGACGCCGTCGGCCACCGGCGGGCACTTGTGGTCGAGAAGCTCTACGGCCGGCATGAGATCGTGGTGAAGCCGATCTCCCGCATGTTCCGTGACGCCAAGGGAATCGGGGGGGCTACGGTACTCGGAGACGGGCGAGTCGCCCTCATTATCGATCCGAGAACGATCTTCCCGATGAGAGAGGAGTCTCGATGAGACTCGAGAATCTCACCCCTCTGCAGCGCGATGCCCTGCGTGAGGTCGGCAGTATCGGTGCCGGACATGCGGCGACAGCGCTCTCACAGCTGGTTGACAAGGCCGTCGGACTCACGAATCCGGTGCTCGACATCATTCCCCTTGGTGAAGTGCCCCGGGTCTTCGGTGGGCCCGAGCAGCTGGTCGGGGCAGTCTATCTGAGACTCCTCGGCGACCTTGAGGGCGGCATGTTGTTCATGGCGCCACGCGACACGTCCCTCGCGCTGGTCGACCTCATGCACAATCGCAAAGTGGGCACCACGAAGTCCTTCGGACATTCCGAGGAAGCTCTGGTCACGCATGTAGCCACCATCCTCGCGTCGGCATATATCGCTGCCGTGGCCCGGATGGCGGATCTGAACGTCCTCCCGTCGCAACCGGCGTTCGCGCTGGACATGGCCGGGGCCATCCTCGAGGTGGCCACCGCCGAAGTCGGGATGAAGGCAACATCCGCGCTCCTGCTGAAGACCAGCTTCTTCGATGACTCGACCTCGGTCGATGCCGCACTGTTCTTCCTGCCGGACCCCGACAGCCTTGAAGTGATCCTCGGAAGACTCGGGATAGCCTGAAAGTGATGAAAGGAACTGACAGCGCGACTGTCAACTACAGTGACCCCAACCTTGTCGAGGTAGGGGTCGGAATGCTGGCAATCGCCGAGTACCCCAAGTACCTGATGACGCCTGCACTCGGGTCTTGTGTGGGCGTTGCGCTCTACGACGCAACGCTCAGGCAGGGGGGACTTGCCCACATAATGCTCCCGATGCCGCTCGACAGCGGTCTGGTCGCCAGCGAGGACCGATTTGCCTCGAATGCTATTCCCAGGCTTGTCTCGATGCTCTCGGAGGCCGGGTCGCCGCGCCGCCGCCTCATGGCCAAACTGGCCGGAGGAGCTGCGATGTTCCGTACCGATTCGGCTCTGGCTCAGATTGGCGAGCGGAATGTCGCCGAGGTTCGCAGGCAGCTGAAACTACTGAACATCCTCGTGATTGCCGAAGATACAGGGGAGAGTCACGCAAGGACTGTAGAGCTGCATCTCGACAACGGAACGTACGTGGTCCGGAGCTATCTCTACGGCGTACGGAAACTGTGAGACAGTGGAGAAACAGGAAGTACAAGGTCTGGCTATGGAAGAGGCCGACGTGGTCGCCGTTCCCTCGCGCCAGAGTGCTGGCGGGAAGCTGACGATCGCGATCGTCGGAGGAAGCCTGCGCGCGGCCTCCATCCTGCGGCTCCTCAGCGAGGTCGACAACATCGATGTCGCGGCCGTGTGCTGCTCCAGTGCGGCTGCTCCGGCGGTGCGCCTTGCCGAGGACCTGGGCATCTATGCGACGCGCGACGTTTCCGAGGTCTTCCAGATACCGGGGCTCGACCTCATCATCGACATGTCCGAGGACGCGGCGACCCATGCGACACTTCTGTCCCAGCGTCCTGAGCATGTCGAGATGGTCGGCACCAACGGTTCTGAGCTAGTCTGGGACCTGCTCGTTGCCAAGAAGCGTGGCGAGGAGCAGGAGAAGCTCTTCGTCGAGCTTCAGGTGGCCTACGACAAGATCCGTAGCCACGAGCGGCGCCTTCAGACGAGCAAGGAGGCTCTGGAGAGGGCGAATGAGGAGCTAGAGAGCAGGCTCGCCGAGATCTTCTTCACCCACGAGTTCTTCAAGGCGCTCACGAGCTACAGCTCTGTCGAAGACGTGTGCAGTCTCATCGTCGACGGGGCCAACGGAATCCTGGGCGCCGAGATCAGCTGCGTGTATCTCTTCGAGCGCACTGATTGGACCCTACGGCTGCGGGCGTGCCAGGGGTGGGCCGAGGACGCATTCGAGCCTATCATCTCGGTCTCGGAGACAATCCTTGGCTCGGCATTCCGTGACGGCATCATCCAGGAGCAGGACGTCCGGATCGGGTCACCCTCCGCAGGATGGGTGCGGAATCCGGAGAGCGTTCGGTCGCAGGCCGCAGTCCCGCTCAAGACGGGCGATCACGTCATCGGCGTGATGGCGATCGCGTGCGCGAGCTACCGCGAGCTCACTGTGGCTGAGATGGAGCGTCTCCAGGTCATCGGCAATCAGTCTTCGCTGTCTCTCCAGAACGCCTTGCTGCATGGAGAGCTGGAACGCCTCTCGGTAACCGACCGGCTCACTGAACTCTACAACCACGGGTACTTCCAGCAGCGGTTGGAGGAGGAACTTGGCCGGGCCAATCGGTTCGGGCACCGCCTGTCGCTCATCATGCTGGATATAGATGACTTCAAGGACTTCAACGATACTTTCGGTCATCCAAGGGGAGACAAAGTCCTTCAGGCGGTCAGCGCCATGATCAAACTCAATCTGCGCGAGATAGATGTGGCCGCACGATACGGTGGCGAGGAGTTCGTCGTCGTGTTGCCGGAAACGGACGCGGAGGGCGCGCTGTTGGTTGCCCAGCGCATTCGGGACAGTGTGGCCGAGTATGATTTCATCGGGGGCGACGACATCCCTCCGGTCCGGAAGACCGTGTCGATAGGAATCGCGACCTACCCCGCGCACGCAACAAGTCAGGCCCGCCTCATCGAAGCTGCAGACCGTGCGATGTATGCTGCCAAGAGGAATGGGAAGGATCGCGTGGTTGTGGCGAACTGAGCGGCGCGGAAGGGGTAGCCCGCTGTGAGCCTGAGAACGGCACTCGAGAGGATCTCGCCAGACCGGACGACGGAGACCGCAGTGCGAGAGATCCTCTCACTGTTCACCCGGCGTGCCGAGGAGTGGCTTGAGCCATCAAGGGTGGCCGCGATCGCCGATGTCCCGCCGTCGCTGGCGGAGCACATTCTCGGGATTTTGGGTACAGCATTCGTGCTAGACTTCGACGACGGTCCGCCACGGTATGCCTATCACAAGGACCGGTTACTTGACTTGGAGATCGACCGGTTTCTGCGTCGAGCCGACGGCCGCGCGGGTAAGCTCCAATCAAACGTCGAGAAATTCCGAGGTCGTTTCGGTGCCCGCTAGGGGCCGGTGTGTCGACAGGTGTGTGGATCAGCGTGATACCGATACTCCCCGGGGTTCGGGGACCCGCAGTCGAAGATATCCAAAGACGTCTTCTCGGCCTGGGCTACGAGCTTGGGCCGACCGGCGTCGACGGCGTGTTCCTGGGCATGACCCGGGACGCAGTCGTCGCGTTTCAGACAGAGCGCGGTCTCGTGGAAGACGGTGTCGTTGGCGACGAGACCTGGAATGCGCTCGTTGATGCGACCTTCACCCTCGGCGATCGCATGCTGTACCTGCGGCTGCCGTACTTCCACGGTCGCGATGTCGCCGGGCTGCAGGAGGCGCTGAATACCCTGGGCTTCTCCTCCGGGCAGCCTGATGGCATCTTCGGCGCCTACACAGAGCGTGCGGTTCGCGAGTTCCAGCTCAACTGCGGCCAGCCTGCCGACGGAATCGTTGGTCCTGAGACGGTGCGGACCGTCGTCGGGCTCCGACACGTGTGGGAAGGGAAGGACGTCTCGACGCCTCGAGAAGCGAAAGTCGCGGCGGCGCGCGCATGCGACGTGCTGCGCAGATTCCCATTGTCTTTCGCCGGAGACAGTGCGGCCACCTTGGACATCGCCGAGCGTGTGGTCAACCTCGCTCGTGCCACTACAGAAGAGGCGAGGGTGTCGCTATCGGAAGCCGGCATTGCAGCAGGGGCCTTCGCTTTCCTGCGGATTGTGGGGGATTGCGTTCACGACGGTGGTGGTGTGCCCGTCGTTCAGGCCGGGAGCGACGAGGGAGCCGCGTTGGCGGCCCGCATCTTGATTGCCCTGGGCTCCCGGCCAGAGGGTTCCGTTGAGCTGTGTGTCGCAGTGGACCAGGCGTCCGATATGAACGAGAGGGACCGCCAGCGGACCGCCGTCCGAATTCTGGACGCCCTGTGCGTGGCACTCGCCTGAATGCCCCTTGACGTGCTAGTATACGGCGGTTGAACTGAAACCGAGTGCCTATGGAGGAATCATCCTGACAGCACGATACCTGAAGACCCTATCCCTTGCGCTGGTGCTAGTTCTCGCCATGGGCGTTTCGCCTGCAGTCGCTGTGCCGACGATGAGCGACAAGCGTGGCGAGGCTATTCGTGTGAAGAAGCAGATCGACGATCTCGATGCGAAGGTCGAGGTTGCGGCTGAGGCGTACAACGAAGCGTACGCCACTCATGCAGACCTTCTGGGCCAGATCGGCTCCACGAAGGCGAAGCTCAAGAAGACGAACAAGCGCATCGACCAGCTCCAGACGATGCTGTCGACACGCGCCAACTCAATGTATCGCAACGGACCACTCTCTTTCGTGGAGGTGCTTCTCGGCGCCAATGACTTCGAGGAGTTTGCCGCCACATGGGATCTCCTGACTGACATCAACCGCCACGATGCGGATGCAACGGTCGAACTCAAGAAGACCAAGGCAGAGGCGGAGATCGTGGCGAAGGAGCTCGCGTCCCGTGAAGGTGAGGCCAAGAAGGTCCTTGACCGCATGTCTGCCAGGAAGCGTTCGATCGAGGGCGACCTGGCACAGCGCAAGAGCATGCTGACGGGTCTTGAGAATGAGATCGCCGCCATCGAGGCAGCCGATCGCGCACGCGCTGCAGCGGCAGCGGCCGCCGTGTCCCGGTCGCGCTCGTACGCACCCGAACGCAGCTTCCCTGCTCCCACACGTGCTGCCCGCGGCGAGGTCGTGGATGTCGCCAAACGCTACCTCGGCGCTCCGTATCGTTGGGGTGCTTCGGGCCCGAACTCGTTTGACTGCAGCGGCTTCACGATGTTCGTGTATTCGCAGGTGGGCGTTTCGCTTCCCCACTCGTCACGGGCGCAGATCGGACACGGCGAGCGAGTGTCGCGTAGCGATCTGCAACCAGGCGACCTCGTCTTCTTCGGATCTCCGATCCACCACGTAGGCATCTACGTTGGCGGCGGGATGTACATCCACGCACCCCACACCGGAGACGTTGTGAGCATCGATCCGTTGAGCCGGGGCGACTATGCCGGAGCCTGCAGGCCCTAGCGAGTCTCGTCGCCGTATGTGACTTCCGGATGCCGCATGGGACCTCTCATGCGGTATTCTTCTTTTGGCAGGCCCGACGAAGGTACGGTGACGCGATGGCAGAGATCGACGGTCTTCTGAAGCTGATGACCGAGAGGGGCTCCTCGGACTTGCATGTCAAGGCGGGAAGCCCTCCGGCGGTCCGTCTCAACGGCAAGCTCGTTGTTTTGCGCGACGAGTTTCAACCTCTCACCGCCGACCAGACGCGAGCGCTCGCGATGGGCATGATGGACGAGCGTCAGTCCGAGTCATTCGAGAATCACAGGGAGGCGGACTTCGCCTACTCCCTGTCTGGCGTCGGGCGCTTCCGCGTGAACGTGTTCCATCAGCGGGGCAGCATCGGTATGACGCTGCGGCGTGTGGCGACCGAACGGGCGAGCATCGAGGACCTCGGCCTACCGGGCGTTATCCGTCGCCTTGCCGATGAGCCGCGAGGGCTTGTTCTTGTCACCGGGACCGCAGGGTCGGGGAAGACGACCACGCTTGCCGCGATGATCGATCACATCAACAGCACGCGCGATGGGCACATCGTCACGATCGAGGATCCCATCGAGGTGCTGCACAAGGACAAGAAGTGCATCGTGAATCAGCGAGAGATCGGTATCGATACGCGAAGCTACGCCGACGCGCTCAGGCACGTTGTCCGTCAGGACCCCGACGTCATCCTCATCGGCGAGATGCGCGACCACGAAACCGTGTCCGCGGCGCTCACGGCCGCGGAGATCGGCAACCTCGTATTCTCGACGCTGCACACGATCGACGCGACCGAGACGATCAACCGAATCATCGACTTCTTCCCGCCTTACCAGCAGAAGCAGGTTCGACTGATGCTGGCGGCCACACTCAAGGGCATCGTGTCGCTCCGCCTGATACCTTCGATCAACGGCGGCCTGGTTCCGGCGGTCGAGATCATGGTGATGACCGGCACGATTCGCGAGTACGTCACGGACTCGGAGAAGACTTACCTCATACGAGATGCGATGGAAGAGGGCGAGTACTACGGCATGCAGACCTTCGACCAGAGCCTTCTGTCGCTGTATCAGGATCGCCAGATCACCCTCGATGACGCGACGGCGATGGCGGCCAATGCGCACGACTTCAAGATCAAGGTGAGACAGCTTGGGGTGGATGCGACCAAGGCGGCCGAGAGCGGCATCTACTAGAGGGTTCTCGTGGCGACGCCGCGTACGCGCGGGATTGCGGTACCGGTCACCGAAGCGTCGAGAAGAGCGCCTCCACTTCCTTGGGCATGTTGCCCAGACCTCCCATATGCTGCTTCAGATAGCTGTTCTCCATGAGCAGCTTCATCGTGATCATGAAGTAGTCGCGCTTGAAGGGCGACATCTTCGGAACCTGCTTCAGCTTCCCCATGTAGAACTTGCGATAGCAGTCGATGACGAGCTTCATGAGTTCGTCCGTCGACATCGCTGTTGGCTTGACCACCGGCGCGACTAGGTTGTAGTCCTCGTAGTCACGGCTAACGATGTGCGGTTCCAGCTCGGCGTACATGTCCGCGTAGGGCCACGGGGCAATCGTGAGGAAGAATGCAAGGTCCGGGTTGTAGTGCACGGCCAGGTCGAACGTTGCCTGGATCATCTCGGGCGTGTCATCGGGCAGGCCAAGGACGAGACTCGTCTCCGAGATCATGTCGTGCTTGTTGATGAGGTCGATCGCCCGCTTCCCCATGTCGACTTGCGTGTTCTTCTTGAACAGGTCAAGCGTTGCCTGATCGGTTCGCTCCACCCCGACGTAGATGTGGTGCACTCCGGCCTCGCGGTAGCGGGCCATGATGTCCTCGTCGCGCAGCACGTCATCCACGCGGGTCTCCATGAGAAGGTGCAGCCCGAGGTCTCGTTCGATCAGCAGGTCGAGGATGCGCTCCCAGCGCACGCGGTCAAGCGTCGGTGTTTCGTCTGAGAGCATCATCACACCGATGCCGTAGCGTTCCTTGAGCATCTGAAGCTCGTCGACGAAGTTCTCCGCGCTGCGGGCACGCCACGTGCGTTCCCAGAAGACCTGTTGGCTGCAGAAAGAGCATGCCTGGTCGCATCCCCGGGACGAGGAGACGATCGCCAGTCCCGTGTCAGGCATCGGGTAGAAGCTGTAGAGGTCCCAATCAACGAGGTCCCACGCCGTGGGAAGCGAATCGAGGTCGTCGATGAGCGGGCGGGTCGGAGTGGCGCGCACAACACCGCCGGCGTCGCGAAACGCGATGCCGGCGACCCTGCCGGGATCTTCACCGGCGGTCAGGCAGGCCACCAGCTCCGGGGCGGTCAGCTCACCTTCGCCGCGAAGCACGTAGTCCACGACGTCGCCGTCGAGGTCCAGAACCTCCTCGTACATGAAGTGCGCGTGTACACCGCCGATCCCGGTGACGACCCCGGGAAGAGTCTCCTTGGCTATGCGGAGCAACTCGACGCCTTTGGGATAGGATGACGTGTAGCAGCTCGTAAGAACCATGTCGGGAGCGATGCGCTCAAGTTCTCGTGCGATGGTCTCGAGATCGTGGTTCGCCGTCATGGCGTCGTATATCACCGGGTCGAATCCCGCGGCCCGCAGCGCACCGGCGATGTAGACGAAGGCCACGTTGGGCCAACTGCCGGCGGTCTCGACAACTCCACTGTGGTACGGGGGAGTCACGAGGGCGACGCGCTGTATCATCGGGCAGCCTCGCTTTCGATGCACTAGAATTCGGGGAGCCTCATCACCGAGGCGGGGCGGGGGAACCGCCCTCATTCTATCATCGACATCCTGCACCCCGTAACTTGATGGTCGGTTCGGACGTTTCGAGAGATGGAGCCTCTGCGCGCATGGACGCACGGGACGACAGGTACGTTGACAAGCTCGTGGGCAGGGCCGTTCGCGGCGACGCGGAGGCGTTCGGAGACATCTACGACGTCTTCGCCGACCGGGTGTACTCGTTCGTCCGGGCGCGCATCGGCGATTATCACGAGTCCGAGGATGTCACCGAGACGGTGTTCCTCAAGGCGTTCGAGGCCATTTCGACCTACGACCGCCGGGGACTGCCCTTCGGGGCGTGGCTGTTTCGGATCGCTCGCAACGCCAGTGTCGACGCTTTGCGCAAGCGGGGCAGGACTCCGGACCCGGAGGAGGACGTCGAGCCGTTTCTCGATCCCGATCCGGTGCGTATCGATGAGCATGTTGCGTCGCTCGTGGATGGCGAAGCGGTTCTGAGGTGCGTACGTGAGCTTACGGAGGACCAGGCGGCAGTGGTCGCCTGCAGGTTCTACTGGGACATGGGCATCCGCGAAACCGCTCGAACGCTTGGGCGGACAGAAGGAGCGGTCAAGGCGTTGCAGCATCGCGCGCTCAGGAATCTGGCGCGGATGCTAGAGGAGTCAGGTACACATGAGTGATCGAGAGCAGGGTCTGGAGCTGGAGGAGCTCGTGAGGTCTTCGGCCGGGGAGATGCCGTCTGACGTCCGCGCACACGTACGCGAACGCATCATGGCGCAGTCTCGTGGGTTGGCCGCAACCCCGGCACGGTTTCATAGTGCATTCATGAGGGCCGCCGCCGTGTTCGTGTCCATCGGGCTAGCAACCGGATCTGTTACCTACGCCGCGACATACGCCATGCCTGGCGATGTTCTCTACGGGCTCAAGCGTGCGATCGAGGAGACCCGTGTTGCGCTCACCGTGCGTGAAGAGAACCGCGACGAGCAGCTCTTGGGCATGACGCGCAAACGGGCAGAGGAACTCACCCGCCTGATAGAGCAGCGTGCGCCGGCCGGTTCGGTCGACGCAGCCGCAGACGACTTCGGGGAGGCGGCGCGCCGTGCCCTGGAGGGTGAGGGCAAGCCTGCCGAGGAGAAGGCCCGCACCATCGAGAAGACGGTGGACGACCAGCCCGCTCCGGTCCAGGAACGTGCGCGTGAAGAGCTGCCCAAGGGCGGCACCGCAACGCCCGTCCAGCCCGAGCCCCCGAAGCAGGGCGAGCCCCAACAGCCTCCGACCAGTGGATCGGGCGACGGCTCCGGTTCGGGGTCGGGGTCGGGGTCGGGGTCGGGGCAGAACCCGGACGCGCCGGGCGGCTCTCCGCAGGAGGGTGGCCGTTCGACAGGGGCGCCGTAGTCACCACCCGTACCCTCGGGCCGCTCCGAAGCGTTTCCCTGACCGGAGGGGCGTGAGTCTCGAGGAGTGAGACGGGATGAGCGCACGGAACACGATGTTGGCCGCGCTAGTTGCATGCATGCTGGTGGCTGGACCGGCATTCGCGGCACAAGGCGCGGGCGGTTCGGGATCCGGGGATGCGGCCGGCTCGGCCAAGCAGGTGCAGAGCGCGACCAAGGGTGATGCGGAACAGACCGGCAGCGTCGCGGCCCCTCAGACGGAGAGCTCGACTCAGACCCAGGTTCGGACGCAGACCCGCACGCAGACCCAGGACCAGAGCGGCGAGTGCGATGAGGACTGCGACGGGCCTGACCAGGTCCGCACTCGTGCCCAGATTCGCGAGGAATCCGGAGAGGCTTCCGGAACCATCGTTCGAACGCGTTTGAACACGCGCACCGAACCACAGGCTGACGATGACGAAGGCGACGCGCCCGATCCGGTCGTCGAGCCCGAGGAGTTCGAAGAGGATTCGGCCGAAGCGGGTATCGTGGTCCGGGTTGCGACCCGGCTGGAGTCACTCTGGCAGTGGATGCTCGGGTTGGTCGGACTCGGGGGCGCAGCGTAGTCGACTTGCCCTGGCAAGCTGGCCGGCACCGGGCGCCTCAGCGCCTGCCGGCAGAACGGGATGCGGTGGCGGCCCGCACGGCGAGTGCGGCTGCCACCGCGCCCGCGCACGCTCCCAGAGTATCGCGACCCCAATCTGCGAGATCGGGCACTCGCCCGGGGACGTAGAACTGGTGGAGTTCATCGGTGATCCCGTAGAGGGACGCGATTGCCACGGCTACTGCGATGATGCGCAGGTCCACGGTGCCCGGGTACAGTGCGAAGACGAGAAGCAGGCCAAGGACGGCGTACTCCGCGACGTGGGCCGCGTTCCCGAAGCGTCCAGGTACCCGTGATCCCGGTATCGAGGACAGGGCGAAGATCACTCCCATCCAGGCCAACACCAGGCTCCAGCGGGCGAGAATCGCCCGGCGGCGCAGGCTCGGTGGGTTGCGGCGGTTCATCGTGGGTCCCGGTGCTGGTTCATGGCACAGGAGTCTAGCACGGCGGTTGACGCTTCCGACCGACAGGTGAGAGTGTGTTGGCTCCACTCGACTGGACCGGAGGGGCGATGAATCGCAAGACCGCGGTTGTCGGCGCCGTGGCATCGGCGGCGTGTTTCGGCTCGCTTGCGGTGCTCACGACGCTCGCGTACGAGCGCGGAGCGCAGCCCCTTCAGCTCCTCACATGGCGGTTCGGACTCGCAGCCGTTCTCCTTGGCGGCTATCTGGTCCTCCGGAAGCCGGAATCCCTGCGTGTGGGCCCGGGCGATATCGGCAGATTCGCAGTACTGTCGTTCGCCGGCTACGGTGCCGCGTCGATCTGCTTCTTCTTCGCGCTCACGTTCGCTCCCGCCGCGGTCGTGGGCATCCTGCTGTATACGTATCCGGCGATCGTGACGTTGGCCGAGTGGGCGTTCCTCGGCTTGCGTCCTGGCTCTCCGCGGTTGCTGGCCGTGCTGGTGGCATTCACGGGGTGTGCGCTTGTCGCTGACCCCTTCGGTTCGCACGGCACAGTGGCGTGGCCGGGCGTGTTTCTTGGAATCGGTGCGGCGGTCGCCTATGCGAGTTTCAGCGTTCTCAGCCACCGGTGGCTTCCCGGACGTACGCGCTCAGGCCTGATGGCGTACATGTTCCTCTTCACGACCGTGCTGGCCGGGGGAGCTGCATGCGCGACCGGGACATCGCTGTCGGTTTCGGGCTGGTCGGCAGACGTATGGCTGTTGCTTGCGGCCATCGTCGCGTTTCCGACCTTCATCGCGATCGTTCTGTACCTCGCCGCGCTGCGCACGCTCGGTCCTTCTCAAGCTGCGATCGTCTCCACGTTCGAACCGCTGTTCACGATCGCACTTGCCGCGGTTCTCCTTGGCGAGAGGTTGACGCCGGTGCAGTGGATCGGAGCGGGGTTGGTGCTGGCGGGCGTTGTCGCTGCCGAGATGGTTGCGAGGCGCGTCGAGGAAATGCCTGCCGTCTAGCCGCCGCCGAATAGCAGCGCGGCGACGTGGAGGTTCCTCAGCAGCCACACCGCAAGCAGCGCGACGAGCTCGATGCCGAAGGTCCAGGCCCATATCCATCGGCTGTCGCGCGTGTCAAACCCGCAGCGGATGGCGCGGTGCACGATCACTGCCGATGCCACCCATGCCATTGC
Organism: Actinomycetota bacterium; assembly: GCA_030682655.1. NCBI lineage: Bacteria > Bacillati > Actinomycetota > Actinomycetota bacterium. Next base: position 37,434 of record JAUXNU010000054.1, read on the forward strand.
CCGGGTGGCGGGCCAGAGCGCCAGACCGAAGGGCAGCAGGCCAAGGCCCCACGCAGCAGTCACAGCCACGCGCTCCACGTCGCTTCCCGGCTCGGCCGCCACGCGCATCACGAGGAGCCGGCCGGGTGCCCAAAGAACCACGACGATCACCGCGGCGAGCTCGCCGGGTGTGCGTGACTGCCACAGTCCCAGACCGGCCGCTGCTACTGCCCCGCCGAGGAGTGCAAGGGCGCCGCAGGAGGCGGCCACACGTGCGTCGGCGCGGTCGAAGGGCTCGCAACCCCGCCCGGGCGAACGAGCGAGGAGCCCGGGAACCCTCGCGATCGGCGACAGGCTGCCGCGTGAGATCGCACCCACGCGACGCGCCAGCCGTGTCGACGCAGAGAGGGCGTCGGTCAGCAGTGCGCGCCACGCCTCGAAGAGGACGCGCGCTCCGTTCGCGAACCGGGAGACGACTGGGTCGTCGCTGCGGCGTGATACCATGTTCTGAGCCTCGTTCCTGCGGGTACCAGGTACCTCGAATCGGTCGAAACGGGGCGGCTCCGCGCGCACAAGGCGCAGGACTTGCTCGCCGGTGTGAGTGTACTCGACGTGTGTCATCGCTTGGAGGTACCGGTGCTCGTCTCGAGCCGTCTTGCGACGATACTCAAGGTTACCGCTGTCGGTCTTGGCACCCTGTTCGTTCTGCTGCTGGCATGCGGCGCGTACCTCTATCGGCTGTCGGCCACGCTACCCGAACTGGACGTCACGAACCGGACCCTTCAGGCCGCCCGAACCTCGATCGTCTACGCAGCCGACGGAAGTGTACTCGCTGAGTGGCATGGCGAGGAGGACCGCACGGTAGTCTCCTTCGATCAGATTCCCGAGGATCTCCGCCACGCGGTTGTCGCGATCGAAGACGAGCGCTTCTACAGCCACAACGGGGTCGACGGTCAGGCCGTCATGCGTGCTTTCCGGGCGAACGCCGAGGAGGGCGCGATCACCCAGGGCGGCAGCACCATCACCCAGCAACTCGTCAAGATCATGTTCACGGATGGCGAGCGAACCCTTACCCGCAAGATTCGTGAAGCCCTACTCGCATATCAGCTCGAAGCGAGAGCCGACAAGGACGAGGTCCTCCAGACCTACCTGAACACCGTCTACTTCGGCCACGGCGAGTATGGTGTCGAGAGCGCGGCTCAACGCTTCTTCGGCACCAACGTCTCCGAACTCACACTCCCGCAATGTGCGATGCTCGCGGGAGTGATCAGGTCGCCCGGTCAGTATTCGCCGATCGATGAGCCGGACGACGCGTTCGAACGCAGGAACTTGGTTCTCGCCAAGATGGAAGACCGGGGATTCATCGACACAGCCGAGGAACTTGAGGCGAGCCAGGCGCCGCTTGTGGTGGCACCGCCGAAGGACGTTCCGGACCTTGCTCCCTACTTCGTGGAGTACGTGAAGCAGGAACTGCTTCGCGAACTCGGGGCCGACGCGGTCTTCAAGGGCGGGTTGCGGGTTCAGACAAGCCTGGAACCTGCCGTGCAGAGGCAAGCGGACAAGGTCGCGGCGGCCAACCTTGGCGCACCGGGCGACCCCGAGTGCGCTCTCGTGGCAATAGAGCATGGCTCGGGGCGCGTGATCGCAATGGTGGGAGGACGCGACTTCAAGACCAACCAGTTCAACCTTGCATCACAGGGCCGCAGGCAACCCGGCTCGGCTTTCAAGACGTTCGTACTCGTGAGGGCGCTCGAAGAGGGCATACGCCCCGAACAGGTCTTCGATGCATCCCCGTACAGTGTCCAGGTCAAAGACGGCACCTGGAACGTGCAGAACTACGAGAACCAGGTCACCAAGGGCCGGCTATCTCTTCGCGCGGCCACGAACTGGTCGGTCAACGCCGTCTTCGCACGGCTGATCATGAAGGTCGGACCCCAGGACGTCGTTGACACCGCGCACAAGATGGGAATCACGAGTCCGATCGAGGCGAACCCCGCCATCGCTCTTGGCGGTCTCACGCAGGGCGTCACGCCGCTTGAGATGGCGTCGGCATACGGCACCCTCGCGACCGGTGGGAACCGGATTCCTCCAAGTGGCATCATGCAGGTCACAAACGATCGTGACGAGACCGTCTACGAACCACCGCGAGAATCGACTCCCGCGCTCTCCCGGTCCACTGCAGTGGAAGCGTCCCTGATGCTTCACGATGTCGTAGAGAATGGGACGGGAGTGGACTCCAGGATCCCCGGCGTGTGGTCCGCCGGAAAGACCGGAACGACCCAGTCATACCGCGACGCGTGGTTCGTCGGGTATGCCGAGGACGTATCGTGTGCGGTGTGGGTCGGCTACCGCGAAGGTCAGATCGACATGACGAACGTCCATGGCATCAAGGTGACAGGCGGAAGCATCCCTGCGAAGATATGGCGCGAGTTCATGGCGGTAGCTCTCAAGCATCAGAGGTCGGCCGTGACGCCACCGCCGACCAAGTCGAGCGAGGGTTCTCCCAAGACCGGAATCCCCGTGCGGGTGTGTCCGGATTCCATGAAGCTTGCGAACAAGAGGTGCCCGGACCCGATCGAGATGTATCTCGATCCGCAGCTGGTGCCAAAGGCGGCGTGCGATCGCCACTGACGGGAAGGTCGAATGGACTACTACAGGACACTACAGATTTCGCGCGACGCCGAACCCGAGGTGGTCGAGCGTGCATACAAGGCGCTGTGTCTGAAGTACCATCCCGACGTCGTTGCGCCCGAACACCGCCCCGCTGCGACGGCGCGCATGCAGCGCATCAACGAAGCGTATCGAGTCCTCTCCGACCCGAAGGCGAGGAGACGATACACTGAGACGCTGTCTCCTGTCGCGGAAGGCGCGAGCGCGTGGGAGCAGTTCATGTCCAAAGGACTACTCGGGTTGTGGTTCGATCAGGCGTTCACCCGCTCGCGCGTCCGCTAGCGGGATCGGCGCGCCCGTGTCATGAGGCGTGCCATCGGCGGCGTCTTCAAGCCGATGACCTGCGGGGGACACAGCTCCTGGCAGCAGTAGCACCGGATGCACGTGTCGCGGTCGAATGTGGGGCCGTTCGACCCCACGACGATTGCATCGACCGGGCAGCTCTCAGCGCAGGTACCGCATTTGGTGCAACCTGCGGCGCTCTCCAGAACCGGCCGGGCGAGTGTCCACCCACGCAAGGTGGTCTTAAGCCATGGGGGCATGCGACGCCCGACGTCGCGAGCGGGCAGGGCGAACGCCTCGGGCGCCAGGCGATGCCAGTCTTCGCCGACGACCTGCACCTCCTCGGCAGACCGAGGGCCCATACCTTGGCGGGCTGCTGCCGCGTTCGTGTAGACCTCCATGGGGTCGAAGCCTGCCATCGCAGACGCAACGACGTCGAGGGCGACGCAATCGGCCGAAGCGATCAGGGCGCCGATCTCCCTGGGACTGCCGCCTGCGGGGCCGTCTCCCTCCATGCCCACGACTGCGTCCATGACCGCTAGCGCCGGTTTGCACGCCTGCATGAGATCCACTAGCATCGCGCCGAAGTCTTCACGTTCCGGCACCTTGAGGTGGTACTGGGCCTTCTCGAGCCCGGGTACGCACCCGAAGAGGTTCTTGACCGCGCCAGTGAACATCATGAACCCGTGGGTCTTGAACTTCGGGACCGAGATCAGGACGTCGGTCTCGACGACCGCCCGTCCGAGAGTGAACGAGCCGTAGAGCGAATGAGCGACCCCGGTGGTTCGGACGACGTCGTCGTCGAAGAGCAGGAGGGGTACGTCCTCCTCGGCACACACCGTGGCGATCCCGGAGGTCCGGAAGATCCCGCGGACCATGCCCGCAGTGTTGGGTCCCCCGGGGCTGTCGCCAACCGTGACGATCCCGCCCGCGGCGCGCGCCGAGCGGATCAGAGCGCGAACCAGTTCAGGATGGGTCGTCACCGCCCTCTCGGGCTCGGCTTTGGCGAGCAAGTTGACCTTGAGAAGCACCTTCTGGCCTGGTGCCACGAACGCCGACATGGTCCCGAGCGGAGCCATGGCGCGCTCGAGGGACTCCTGCAGCTCCGCAGCGTCGTACGTTGAACAGCGCGAAATCGAGACCGTACTCATGTCAGCCCGTCCGTGTCAGGCAGTACTTGCAGGCGATTCCGCCGAGGACAACTTGTCGCCAACGGCCCGGAGGATGGCCGGGTAGGACACGGCGCCGTCATACACGGGGACTCCGTCGATGACTGTGACAGGGTAGAGCAATCCGCGCGCCTCGATCTCATCGATCAGGGCACCGCGCTCGGAGCGAATCTCCTCTTCCTGCACGTTCACGTACTCGATGCGCGCGCTTCCTTCGAAGCGGCGGTCCATCTCCTGGCGGATGATGGCCGTGATCTCCTCCGGAGACCAGGAGGGGCCTCAACCCCCACTGAAGCATGCGGTCTGGGCAGGCAGGTCGAAGACCTCGACCAGGATGGCAGGTTCAGTCACAAGTACCTCGCTCTCAGCCCAGATGGACGGCGCCGCCGGCACACACTCGAGCACATACCGCGCATCCGCGGCACAGCTCATCAACCACAGAATACCCGTTTGCCCCAGGATACGGGCCTCCATCAAGGGGGACGATAGCGCCAGTGGGGCATACCCGGCGCGAAGGGCATCCAGGCGATCTGTCACATCTCTCGTTGTCGATAGTCACAGTGGTCATGTGGGTGTGGGACTCCTTTCGGGGCCGACTGCGTCATCGGACGCAAGCCTCGTTCACCTGTAGTATACCCATAGGGGTATACGGTGACAACCTGCCGCCCTGTTACTATGTGTTGATGCTCCAGTCGAGAACGGGAGACCCCCTTGGCCAGGATCCTGAAGCTCACCGCCACCAACAAGCGGTTGCTCGCGTACATGCTTGCGGCGGGAGTTGCCATCGGCGTCGCGTTTCCACTGGTCGCGGGTGTCTTTGTGACTCCCAAGAGCGCTTCGGCGTGGATCGTGTTCTGCCTGCTGTGCATCGTGGCAGGTCTCCTGCTTGGGATGATGTGTGTTCTAGTCGCGGTTCGCACGGGAGTCAGGCTGTTTCGCGAGGTCGTTGACAGTGCACGCAAGGAGTTCGGCTTCGACCTCAGGAGCGAGGGTACGGTCGACGATCTCCAGCACGAGATCCTTGGCCTGCTTCGCAGACTCCACGTGATGCTCGAGGGTGCGCAGGCGGTCAACAACGACATGAGAGCGCTCACTGCGGAGGTGCTTTCGGCCACCGAGGAGCAGGCCACCGGGGCGTCGGAGCAGGCGGCAGCGGTGACGCAGACCTCGGCGACGGTCGAGGAGTTGGCCCAGACATCGAAGCAGATCGCGGAGAACTCGAGTTCAGTGGTGGCAGTCGCGGAGCGGACCCTTGCGAGCGCCGAGGAGGGCATGCAGGCCGTTGCGGACACCGCCGAGGGAATCGAGGAGATCCGCCAGACGACGCAGGCATCCTCCGATCGCATTCTTGCGCTAGGCGACCGCAGTCAGGAGATCGGGCGCGTGCTGGTGATCATCGACGACATCGCAGAGCAGACGAAGATCCTGGCACTGAACGCTGCCATCGAGGCGGCCCGTGCAGGGGAGGCGGGCAAGGGGTTCGCAGTCGTCGCCGAGGAGATTCGGAAGCTGGCGGACTCCGTGACCGAGTCCACTCAGGAGATCGGACGCGTCGTGCGGGAGATTCAGGCTTCGACCTCGCAGTTGATCATGTCCACCGAACGGGCAGCGAAGAAGGTGACCGAAGGCAAGGATCTCGCGGTGCGGACCGCCGATTCACTCGAGAACATCGTGCATCAGGTCGAGAAGACCACAGATGCCGCCAAGCAGATATCCATTGCCACTCAGCAGCAGCGTACCGCCTCGGACCAGGTCGTTCTCTCGATGAAAGAGGTCGCCCAGGTCAGCCAGCATGCGGCGGAGAGCTCCAGGCAGATCGCTGCTGCCATCATGGACTTGAACATGTTGGCCGACCGCCTCATGAGCCGGTAGCTGTCGTGGCCGGTCCCCTACATAACCTCGAGCGCGAGGGTCTCGTGCTGCCGGATCCCCCGGTCGCCCTTGGCGAGTATGTTCCGGCGGTCAGGAGCGGCGACCTCGTCTTCACGTCCGGCCAGCTTCCGATGCGCAACGGCACTCTCATCACGTCGGGGCTCGTCGGAGAGGAAGTGGACCAGGATGTGGCCCGGGAATGTGCGCGCCAGTGCGCTCTGAATGCGCTTGCGGCGGCGTCGACGGTGTGCGATCTCAATGATGTGGCTGCCGTCGTGAAGGTGGTCGGATACGTCGCTTCGGCGGAGAGATTCATCGCGCAACCTGCAGTGGTGAACGGCGCCAGCGAGGTGCTCGTGATCGCATTCGGTGACAGCGGGAAGCATGCTCGCGAAGCGGTGGGAGTCGCGCGACTGCCCTTGGACTCTCCAGTTGAGATCTCAGTCGTGTTTAAGTTGAAGCCGATGCGGTAGCAGTGGACAGGAATTGCGCGCCGGGCGCAGAAGAAGATGGGGGATGAGTTTCCCTGCGTGTTGCGTGTTTCTGTTGAGTCATAGGGCGGGTTCTTATATCGTTGCGAGTTAGGCGGACGCATGTGCCGTCTTTCACGTGCGTATGCTGGCCCCGAGGTGAGCAAGGAGAGGTGTGTATGGTCAAGATCTCGCTGGCCGGGTTCAAGGACCCGGTCCGACGGCCGCGGTACATCATTTGGACGGGCGTTGTCGTCCTTCTGTTCGCGGCCTTCGTCGTCGTTGCCCTGGGGGTGACATCGACCTACTGGTTCTGCGCGAACGTGTGTCACAAGGTGCAGGACGACTCTATCTCCGCCTACAACCGCTCGGCGCACTCAAAGATCTCGTGTCTGGCGTGCCACATGCCTGTCCAAGCGGATCCGATCACGTTCGTGATTCACAAGGCGGAGGCCGGTATTCTCGGCGGCATTCACACCCTCACGAACAACTATGAGAATCCGCTCAATCCCGAGTCCCACGTGGCGCTGGCTTTGATGCCGGAGAAGCAGTGCACCCAGTGTCACTCGGAGAACCGTGAGATCACTCCGGGACCTGGTATCATCATCAACCACGAGATCCACTCGGAAGAGGGCGTCCACTGCACGCTTTGTCACAACCGTGTCGCGCATGACGAAAGCGGCGACTGGGAACCCATCACCAAGAACCCAAAGACCGGAGAACTAGCCTACAAGCACGCTGACTTCATGGAGATGACCGCGTGTTTCCGGTGCCACGGTCTTGAGAGCGGCGCGAAGGCGCCCGGTGCGTGTGCTAAGTGCCATCCTGCGGACTTCGAGCTCAAGCCCGAGAGCCACTTCAAGGGCGACTTCTATCCACGCGGCCACGCGGACATGGCGCTCACCGAGATCAAGCGTGTAGAGGAAGCCGTGGCCGAGGGTGCCCACGGAGAAGAGGGCGGAGAGGCCACCGAGGGCAAGAGCGAAGAGGCCACCAAGGGCGAGGAAGGCTCCGAAGAGGCCACCGAGAGCAAGAACGGCGCGTCTCTCCTCGGCCCCGAGAAGGCCTATGCTTCCGGTGGCGGGGCGGAGAGCGAGTGGGTTGCGGCAATGCCCCCGCTGGCTCAGGTGAACTACTGCTCTACGTGCCACAAGCAGAGTTTCTGCGACAGCTGCCATGGCATGGAGCTCCCGCACCCCAAGGAATTCGTCGACAAGTCCCACCCCGAGCTCGTGAAGACGAAGCTCGACAAGTGCGACATGTGTCACCAGGTCACCAAGACCGGCTTCAAGTTCTGCAACGATTGCCACCATGGCACGAAGTCGAACTGGAAGTACGATCCCGCGGTCGTCTGGGAGACCCAGCACGCCAAGACGGTCACCGCCAACGGCGTCGATCTGTGTCTCGAGGCATGTCACAAGACGACGTTCTGTTCGGATTGCCACACCAAGAAGAAGCCGGTGCCGTCCTCACACACCGCCAAGGACTGGTTGCGCAAGAAGGCGGAGGCGCTCGGCGTCCATGCCGAGGGCTTCAAGGCCCAGCCTACTTCGTGCGAGGTCTGCCACGGCCCGGACGAGCCGAACGGCAACAAGTTCTGCAAGGGTTGCCATGCGCTCGAGATGCCGCACCAGCAGGAGTTCAAGGACTTCCATGCCAAGACCGGTCGCAGCAACCGGAAGGTCTGTGCGAACTGCCACACCTTCAAGGAGCTTTGCAGCGACTGTCACCACGAGGGTGCTGTCAACGGTACGCCTTGGCTGAAGGTCCACGGCCCGATCGTCAACAAGAACGGTGGTACAGGCTGTCTCGAGAAGTGTCACAAGCAGGACTTCTGCGTCGACTGCCACACCTCGAAGAAGGTCGTTCCGGTCTCGCACAAGGTGAAGGGCTGGACGAAGCGTCCATCTCTGAACAAGCCCGCCATCCATCCCTCCAGCTTTGAGAAGCAGCCCGACGGCTGCACCTACTGCCACGGCAGCGGGGGCGCGAAGGCCAAGTTCTGCCAGAGCTGCCACAAGCTTGAGATGCCGCACCCCGATGGCTACGGTGCCGAGGGCAAGGGCAATGGTGGCGTTCACCAGGCAGGCTTCAAGAACAAGAGCCTCAAGAAGGCGACCTGTGAGAACTGTCACAGCACGCGGTTCTGCAACAAATGCCACCACGGGTACGACGGTGCGAAGCCGCCTTGGGTGAACTACCACCCGGCTACGGTCAAGAAGTCCGGCGCTGCGCCCTGCTTCGAGTGCCATGAGGAGACGACCTGCTCGTACTGCCACGTACGTGAGGCTGGCAAGTACCTCAAGAACTAGCCTTGAGAGAAGAGCGATCGGCGACGGGCCTGGCTCCGCAACAGCGGAGCCAGGCCCTCGTGATTCTTCGTCCGGAGCGGCCCGGCCAGGTGTGCGAAGAGGTGTCGTGACTCCGGGTTTTGCCCCTGGCCAACCGACCGTGTATCATAGCGCCTCGTCGGGATGTGGCTCAGCTTGGTAGAGCGCTGCGTTCGGGACGCAGAGGCCGTGGGTTCGAATCCCGCCATCCCGACCAGGATGACAACGGCGGCAGGCTGACATCATGTCGGTCTGCCGTTTCGTCTTTCGGAGTCCAGATGATTGCGGCGTTCCTCAGATGGCTCGGCTATGGCCTGTGTCACCAGCTTCCGGAGCGGTCCTTCTTCGGCGGTGCGTTGCAGCTCCCGGTGTGCGCCCGTGATACCGGGAGCTACATGGGTTTCGCGATGGCCTTCCTCTTGATTGTGGCTCTCGACAGGGAGCGGAGGTCTTCGGAGCTTCCGCCGGCGTGGCTCGGTGTGTGGCTCGGCGTAGGGCTTCTGTCGGCAGCAGTCGACGGGGCGACCCAACTGTTCGGCTTGCGGGAGAGCACCAACGCGCTGAGACTCGCGACGGGCCTAGCGATGGGATTCGCGATCGCCGCATACACGGTCCCGTTGCTGAACAGTCAGTTGTGGCGCCGTCCGGGGGCAGGACGCGTTCTCGGCGGCCCGGGACAGGGTGTCGCATACCTGGCGGCGTTACCAGCCGCCTTCGCCGTCCTGTGGTGGGCCGGGCCCCGAGCAGGCGTGATCTACGCGATCGCTGTAGGGGCATCCATAGTCATGACCTTCGCTTCGGTGAACCTCGTTCTGGTTGCGCTTCTTCCGCCGTTCGATCAGAGGGCATCGTGCAAACGGGAGATACTTGTGGCCGTCTTCCTCGCGATCGTCGTGTCCTTTGCGGAGCTCGCCGTCGCAGCATCAGTGCGCGGGTTCCTGCTCGGCCTAGCGGGAGCAGTCTCGTAGCGTGTCATGCATGAACACTTCGGTAGACATACGGTTCTCAAACCTAGTTGCGTGCGGTACAGTCGATAGAGGACGGCATTCGCGAAGGGGGACGTGCGGTGGTCTACACGAACAAAGACAGAGTGCGTGTTGTGATCGCGACCGATTCTCACCGCGTTGAAGGCGAAATGTACGTACTCTCAGGCAGCAGGCTCACGGATGCTCTGAATTCGAAGGCCAAGGACTTCTTCGCGCTTACCGATGCCAAGGTGTTCGATCTGAAGACAGATGCGCTGCTGTACGAGCCTGCGTATCTCGCTGTCAACCGGGATGCGATCTCGCTGGTCTTCCCGCTCTAGGTTGTTCTCTTCTAATTGCGCGCGGCCGAGGTGAGCACGTCCCCTGTGGCCCGGTCGAACGCCCACAACCGCAGTCGATCGATGTTCTTTCCCTCAGACCCCCACGCCTCGAGCACGATCCACGCGTCTGTTCCGCCGACGACCGCCGCCTCGGCATAGTAGGGAACGCTGCGGGACTCGCCGGGGAACTGCTCGGTCAGCAGCGTGGCGAGGGCGGAAGCTTCTTCGCCCTTCGAACGCAACGAGGAGAGCTGGCTCTGGCGGAGATCATCGGCCTCCTCAGTCGGGCGTCCGAGGAAAGACGGCTCGGCTACAGCGTCAAACACAGAGATCACTTCCTCGCGTGTGTACGAGCCACCCCGATCGGAGTACTGCATCTTCTGATTGCATCCGACCAGGACGACGGTGCATGCGGAGAGTGATACTGCGAGCACAACAGACACCACGAGCCGATCAATCGACCTCACAGCGCCATCCTTTCGACGGTTTCGCGTCCATACTAGTCCATCAGGCAGTCGAGAGCAGGGGGCGCTTCCTCCGCACCGGCACATGTCTCGGACGAGAGGGGCATATATTCGAAAGGAAGGCCCGTTCTCTAGATGGGGGTAGCGTGCAAAACATCATCTGCTTCGTTTCTGACTTCGGGTTGGGCGACACATGGGTAGGAGTCTGCCGCGCAGTCATCTTCAGGGCCTGCCCCATGGTGCATGTCGTCGATCTTGCGCACGAGATACCACCCTTCGATATCCGGAAAGGAGCCGCAGTCGCGGCAGCGGGGGTGTACCAGCTTCCCGACGCGATCCACCTGGTAGTTGTGGACCCCGGGGTGGGAGGGGAGAGAGAGGACCTGTGCATCGTCACGCGCGGAGGTACGAGTCTCGTGGGGCCGGACAACGGCGTGCTGATGCCTGCCGCCGAAAGAGCTGGCGGCGTGGCGGAGGCATACGCCATAGAGTCCGAGCAGATCGACTTCCACGCTCCCCTGGCGACGTTCCACGCACGAGACGTTCTTGCGCCGGCAGCAGCTGCGCTTGCTTGCGGAGTAGAACCTTCCGCGCTTGGCCATCCTGTGGATCCTGACGTTCTTGCGCCGGCACCTTTCAAGTCGAGTCGCGTGGAGAACGGCACGGTCATTGCCGAGGTTGTGGACATCGATCGGTTCGGATCTGTCCGGGTGAGCCTGTCCGCCCGGGATATCGAGGCCTTTGGACTCCGTCCCGAAAGGCTTGAGCTGTCCTTCGGGCATGTTGTTGCGGAGGTTCCTTTTGGCAGGACCTTCTTTGACGTGGCACAAGGAGAGCCGGTCGCGCTCGTCGATTCTTCCGGTTGGCTCACCCTGGCGCTTTGCATGGACAACGCGGCGGACCGCTATGGAGTGGAGCCTGGCGTCTCGGTACGGGTGAAGGCCCTCCTCTGATTGTCAGACCCGCGCGGTACCCTGGCACAAACAGCGGTGATCGGCGAGAGGGTCGGCAATGAAGGCGCAATTCGTTCGAGAGTTGGCCGAGGGCGCGCGCGTGGATGCGGTGTTCGCGTTGTCGACGCGAGAGATGCGTAGCACACGCACGGGCGAGGCGTATCTCGCGCTTGAGCTCTCCGACCGGTCAGGCAGGATTCCGGCGGTTCTGTTCCGGCCTTCAGCGCAGGAGTCGGCGGTTCCGACACATTCAGTCGTACGCGTAACGGGCATCGTGACCGTCTACCGGGGCCGCAAGCGTGTCTCAGTCGAGCATATGGCAGTAGCCTCCAGATACGAGGTCACGGACCTGCTGCCCGGGCCCAAGAGAGAGCGCGCAGAGACTCAAGCCGAGTTCAAGGGCCTTGTGAGGTCCGTGCGCGATCGGGACCTGGGCCGTGTGCTCAGAGCCGTGTTCGGGGACACGCAGTTCCTCGAGAGATTCTCGACATGTCCCGGTGCCCAGACATACCACCATGCCTACGTGGGCGGTCTTCTTGAGCACACGGTCGCAGTGGCCTCGATCTGTCGCCACCTCGCGGCCCTGTACGACGAAGTCGACCGTGACATGCTGGTCACTGCGGCGCTTCTGCACGATATCGGCAAGACCGACGAGCTTCAGTTCCGCACCTCGATCGAGTACACGGACGAAGGTCGCCTCCTTGGCCATGTGGTGCTTGGAGAGCGGCGAATGCGTGAGGCTGTTGCACGCAAGTGTCCGGGTGTCTCGCCGCGGACCCTCACGCGACTCTCTCACGCGCTCCTCTCGCATCACGGTGAGCTGGAGTGGGGGTCTCCCAAGAGGCCGTCGACCGTTGAAGCGCTCGCGCTGCATCACGCTGACAACATGGACGCGAAAGCAGCGGGCTTCATTGCGCTCCTGCCGCATGCCTCTTCGGTCGAGGAGCGCTGGACTGACGCGGACAACCTGTTCAGGCGTCCTCTTTCGGTGCCGACTCCCGCAGACGCTGATCGACCGTCTCCCGCGCGAGAAGATGATGAGTACCTTCTTGCGATGGCCTAAGCCGCACGCCGGGGAAGTAGACTACAATCGACGGTGCATTTCGTTCAAGCTCACGAAGAAGGAGCAGCTTCATGGATTACCCTCAGGTCGAGATCGGAGTCTTTGGCGGCAGTGGCTTCTACGAGCTTCTCGACAACCCCCGTGAGGTTCGAGTCAACACGCCATACGGATCGCCGTCGTCGCCAGTCATGTACGGCGAGATCGGTGGCAGGGGTGTCGCCTTCCTCCCGCGGCACGGCAAGGAGCATCAGCTGCCTCCGCACATGATCAACTACCGTGCGAACGTCTATGCGATGAAACAGCTTGGGGTCGGGCGCATCATCGGCCCGAATGCCTGCGGTTCGCTGCAGCAGGGCGTGAAGCCTGGTGACTTCGTCATCTGCGATCAGTTCGTTGACCGCACGTGGGGTCGAAAGGACACGTTCTTCGACGGTCCAATCACCACCCACGTATCATCTGCAGATCCCTACTGCCCGACGATGAGACAGGTCGCGATCGAGTCCGCGAGGAAGCGCGGCATCGAGGCCCACCCGACTGGAACCGTCGTTGTGATCCAGGGTCCACGTTTCTCAACACGCTCGGAATCCAAGTGGTTCGCGTCGCAGGGCTGGGAAGTCATCAACATGACGCAGTACCCGGAATGCTACCTCGCACGGGAAATGGAGATCTGCTACTGCAACATCTCGCTGATCACCGACCATGATGCCGGTGCAGAGGGCGCCGAGCCCGTAACCAATGACGAAGTCGTGAGGGTCTTCAACGAGAACAACGCCAAGGTCAGAGACCTGCTGTACACGATGATTCCGGGATTGCCGGTCAGTCGTGATTGCTCGTGTGCACATGCTCTGGATGGCGCCGCGTTCTAGCACAGCGAAGGTCACGGACGGAGCACGCGTGTTCAATCTGCCGCAGTTTCGCCTGGGACGGCTCCTGGGCATTCCCATCGAGGCACATCCGACCTGGCTGATTGCCTTCGCATTGTTCGCTGGCCTGCTGTCATTCAATGTGTTTCCGGCCGTGTTCGACTGGCCTGTCGGTGTGGCGCTCCTCAACGGCGTTCTGACGGCGCTGCTGTTCTTCGCCTCGATTCTCGTTCACGAGATGAGCCACTGCCTGGTGGCACGGGCGGGCGGCATCAAGATATCGAAGATCACGCTCTTCATCTTCGGCGGCCTGGCGCAAATGGACGAGGAGCCGCGCAGTCCCGGGCGGGAGCTTGTCATGGCCGTTGCCGGACCGGGAGCGAGCCTCCTCCTGGCAGCGCTCTTCTTCGCTGTCTACGCCGTTCTTGCATTCGCGGGTGTGAGTGACCGGGTCTGGGGGCCGTTGGAGTATCTCGCGCTCATCAACCTGTCCCTTGCCGTCTTCAACATGCTGCCGGGCTTCCCCCTGGACGGTGGACGGGTGCTCAGGGCGATTCTTTGGGCAGCGAGTCATGACATCCTCAAAGCGACGCGCTGGGCGAGCAGGGCCGGTCAGGTCATTGGCTACCTGATGATCGGCGGGGCCGTGGTCGGCGTGCTCAGCGGGATGACGCAGATGATCTGGACAGGTCTCGTCGGATGGTTCATCACGTTCCTGGCCGAGGGATCCTATCGCCAGCAGGTCGTCAAGTCGCATCTTGCCAAGGTGGATGTTGGCTCCATCATGTCCCCGAATCCTGTAGTCGTCAGTGGCGATACCACTCTCTATGCGCTCGTTCACGAGCGCTTTCTGGGCGATCGGCACAGCCGGTATCCTGTTGTCGAGGACGGCCGCGTGGTGGGCCTCGTCTCCCTGCCGCAGGTGAAGCTGGTGCCGCAGGAGGAGTGGCACCGGATGACCGCGGGACAAGCGGCCGACCGCGATCTCGCGAGACTCGTCGTTGACGACAGCACGCCAGTTGACGACGTGCTCGTGAGCCTCGGAAAGGACCGCCCCGGCGCCCTTCTTGTGGTGCGCGACGGGCACGTGGTGGGCATCGTCACACGTGCCGATGTTGTCTCGGCTCTGCAGGATTCAGCGGGTGAGGGCGTTTGATCCCGGGTCGGCCGTGCCATGGAGCGAAACGTGGCATACGGCCTTGTTCACATTTGTAACTATTGTTACTATATTCACATTCAGGGATGCGTCGGCGGGACTCACCAGTGAGTGCAATAGACAAGGATCGGATACCTGAAGGCGTGATAGAGCGTCTTCCGACGTACCTGAGCGTGCTCATTCAGCTTCGACAGGACGGGTGCTACACGGTGTCCTCGGCAAGGCTCGGGGAGCTGACTGACATCAATCCCGCGCAGATTCGACGAGACCTCACCCACTTCGGTTCTTTTGGCAAGCGCGGTGTCGGCTACGAGATCGTACTGCTGATCGATCGCATCCAAAGGATCCTCGGTTCGGACCACACGCACCGGATCATCCTCGTCGGAGCGGGTCATCTCGGGTCAGCGATCGCCGCGTACAATGGGCTGCGGGCCAGGGGGTTCATAGTGGCCGCGATCTTCGACAACAGCCCGACGAAGATAGGGACTCGAATCGGCGATATCATCGTCCAGGACATCGCCAACATGAGGCGCGTTGTCGAAGAGCAGGGCATTCGCATTGGAATCGTGGCCGTTCCTCCTGAGGCGGCCCAGACTGTAGCGGATCGGATGTGTGAGGTCGACATCAAGGTTCTCCTGAACTACACCTCGGTCATGGTGAGGGTGCCGGAGGGCGTAACGCTTCACAACACGGACCCGGTGCGGGAGCTGCTACACACGCTGTACTACCTGTCACGTACCGAAACCGTGGCGCACGCCTGAAGGTGGTGCTACATTAACCCGAGGTGTTCACGCTGGCCCACGGTCGGCTGACGGAAGCGGCTTGCTTCGAAGATGGAGGCATCATGAGTGTTCTACCGCTGGCGATAGGCCCGATTCTTGGACTCGGGCCTATGGAATTGGGCATCATTCTTCTGATCGTTCTCGTTCTGTTCGGCCCGAAGCGCTTGCCGCAGCTCGGGAAGTCCATCGGCAAGACAGTCAAAGCGATTCGCGATGGCGTGGACAAGGACGACGGCGAGGACGAGAACGAAGACGAAGAGGCTACTCCCAAGAAGAAGGCCGCCGCCAAGGACGAGGAAGAGGACGAGGAGTAGTCCTCGACCTTTCGCACCGGACTTGCCGGAACCGGGTTTTCGGTTATACTTTCGTGGACATTTTCGGGCTGCCTGTTGTAGGGCAGCCCGTCCGCTAGCAGGGAGAGCCGGTTAGTCGCCGGCAAAGACCCAGCAGGGAGTCCGAAGGCATGCACAAAGAGGTTGCGCTTACCCGCGAAGGCCAGGTACGGCTCGAAGAGGAACTGCACCATCTCGAGACCGTCCGTCGTCGTGAAGTCGGAGAACGCATCAAGGAAGCCAAGGAGTTCGGGGACCTGTCCGAAAACTCCGAGTACGACGATGCGAAGAACGAGCAGGCATGGGTGGAGAGCCGCATCGCCGAGGTCAATCAGATCCTCGCGCATGCGACCATCATCGAATCCCCCAAGAAGAGCGACAAGGTCGCTCTCGGTTGCCGCGTCGAGCTTCAAGACGCCGACAACAGTGACGTACACGTCTACCAGCTCGTCGGCTCGGCCGAGGCCGACCCGGCGCGCGACCGCATCTCGAACGAATCTCCCGTCGGGCAGGCGATCATGGGCTCCAAGAAGGGGCAGACCGTAAAGGTGAACACACCCTCCGGTCGAGTTCTGGAGTACACGGTCCGCAAGATCACCCGCTAGCGAATGGACGAAGTCGAGCGGACAGGTGCCCCCGAGGCCGGATCGAGTGACGATCCGTTCGCGGTCCGCCGGGCGAAGCTCGACCGTCTCAGAGAGACGGGCCAGGTTCCATACAGCTCCCGCTTCGATGTCACCGCCCGTGCCGCGTCCTTGGCCGAGAAGCACGAGTCCCTGGGTCCTGGCGAGGAGACTGGGACGGTCGTATCGGTCGCGGGACGCGTCGTGGCCAAGCGCGAGCAGGGCAAGCTCGCCTTCATCGTCATTCGCGACGCAACAGGGGATCTTCAGCTCTTCTGCCGTGTGAACGTCCTTGGCGAAGAGGATTTCGTGCGAGTGCTCGATCTTGACCTCGGCGATTGGGTCGGTGCAACCGGAATCGTCGTACGAACGCGCCGGGGAGAGCTGTCGGTCGTGCCCGCCACGGTAGAGCTCCTCTCCAAGTCGCTTCGGCCGCTTCCCGAGAAGTTCCACGGACTCACCGATACCGAGACGCGCTACAGGCAGCGCTACGTCGATCTGATCGCGAATCCGGAGGTCCGTGCCGTCTTTGAGACGCGGTTCCGCATCATTGCCGCAATCAGGCGCTTCATGGAGGACCGATCCTTCGTAGAGGTAGAGACGCCAATGCTCCACCCCATCCCTGGCGGGGCGACGGCGAGGCCCTTCGCGACGCATCACAATGCGCTCGACATGGAGTTCTTTCTGCGGATCGCGCCAGAGCTCTACCTTAAGCGTCTGCTGGTCGGCGGCTTTGAGCGCGTCTACGAGATCAACCGCTCCTTCCGCAATGAAGGCATGTCTCCCAGGCACAATCCCGAGTTCACGATGCTGGAGGCGTACCAGGCTTTCGGCGATATGGAGACGATGCGCGAGTTGACCGAGTCACTCATCACATCCGTCGCCGAGGAGGTTCTCGGCAAGCTGGAGCTTGAGTACCAGGGGACTCTGGTCTCCCTGGTATCCCCATGGCGGCAGGCTACGATGGCTGAACTTGTGAGCGAAGCGGTTGGTCGCGATGTGGGGGTGCGCACGCCCGCCGGCGAATTGGCCGGGCTGTGCGAGCAGTACGAGATTGCGGTTGAGTCCGCGTGGGGCAGCGGCAAGATCCTGAATGAACTGTTCGAGAAGCTTGTGGAGCACACGCTCGTTCAGCCGACATTCGTGACACTGTATCCTGCAGAGACCTCGCCGCTTGCCCGGCGAAACGACGATGACCCGGAGCTCACCGACCGGTTCGAACTCATTGTCACCGGCCGCGAGTTTGCAAACGCTTTCTCGGAGCTTGTCGACCCCGTCGACCAGAGGGCACGATTCGAGGCACAGGCTGCTGTGAAAGCAGCTGGCGACGACGAGGCGATGTGGGTGGACGGCGACTATCTCCGGGCACAGGAGTACGGCATGCCTCCGGCGGGTGGTCTTGGCATCGGCATCGACCGGTTGGTCATGCTTCTCACGGACTCACCATCCATCCGCGATGTGTTGTTGTTCCCGCACATGCGCCCGGAGAGCGAACGGGGCTAGGGTCGGCCACGACGGGCGCGCGCACGCTTCGGTCGCATCTGAGTCTGACGGACTCACATCATGGCATTTGACTTGCTCGATGTCCCTTGCGTTCGCCACGCGGGCACGGCAGGGCGGGTATACTAACCCTGTCAATCGAGAATCGCGGTCGCGGGACGCGGCCGATCCAGATAAAGGGGAGTTGTCCGATGTTCGAACGGTTCACAGAGAAGGCTCGCCGGGTCGTTGTGTACGCCCAGGAAGAAGCCCGGATGCTCAACCAGAACTACATCGGCACCGAGCACCTGCTGCTCGGTCTGATTCGCGAGCAGGACGGAATCGCCGCCAAGGCTCTGGAGTCGTTGAGCATCTCCCTCGAGGATGTGCACACCCAGGTCGAAGAGCTCATCGGCAGGGGGACCTTCGTGCCAACGGGTCACATCCCGTTCACCCCACGCGCGAAGAAGGTACTTGAACTCTCTTTGCGCGAGGCCCTGCAGCTGGGACACAACTACATAGGCACCGAGCACATCCTCCTCGGCTTGATTCGCGAGGGGGAGGGCGTGGCCGCGCAGGTCCTTCTGAACCTCGGAGCCGATCTGGAGAAGGTGCGGTCGGCCGTCATCCAGCTGCTGTCCGGTCACTACGGCAAGCAAGCCGAGGCCGGCGAGGAGCGCGGACGCGGCGGCACCGGTGCCTTGCTAGACGAGTTCGGTCGCAATCTCACACGCGCTGCCAAGGACGGCAAACTCGATCCCGTCATCGGTCGTGAGCGCGAGATCGAGCGCGTCATGCAGATCCTGTCGCGGCGTACGAAGAACAACCCGGTGCTCATCGGCGAGCCGGGGGTCGGCAAGACGGCCGTTGCGGAGGGTCTTGCGCAGGCAATCTCCAACGATGAGGTCCCGGAGACCATCAAGGACAAGCAACTCTACACGCTCGATCTGGCGGCGCTTGTCGCGGGCTCCAAGTACCGCGGCGAGTTCGAAGACCGTCTGAAGAAAGTCATCAAGGAGATTCGCGAGCGGGGCGACGTCATCCTATTCGTGGACGAGATGCACACGCTTGTCGGCGCTGGAGCGGCTGAAGGCGCCATCGATGCTGCGTCTATCATCAAGCCCTCTCTCGCCCGGGGCGAGCTCCAGACCATAGGCGCCACGACTCTTGACGAGTATCGCAAGTACGTCGAGAAGGATCCCGCGCTGGAGCGCCGCTTCCAGCCGATCACCGTCGGTGAACCGACCGTTGAGGAGACCGTCGAGATCCTCAAGGGCCTTCGCGATCGCTATGAAGCGCACCACCGCGTCTCGATCACCGACGCGGCCATTGATGCCGCTGCCACGCTCGCAGACCGCTACATCTCCGACCGCTTCCTACCCGACAAGGCGATCGATCTTATCGACGAGGCCGGGTCCAAGATGCGCATCAAGATGATGACCGCTCCCCCGGGTATCAAGGAGATCGAGGATCGGCTTCGCCGTGTCCGTGCCGAGAAGGAGGGTGCGATCGAGGCGCAGGAATTCGAGAAGGCTGCGAGTCTGCGCGACAAGGAGAAGCAGATCTTGACGGAGAAGCGCGGAATGGAAGAGGAGTGGCTCAAACCCGACAACCGTCGGGTGGTCGAGGTGACCGAGCGCGAGATCGCGGAGGTCGTCTCCATGTGGACCGGTGTGCCGGTCACCGCACTGACCGAGGAAGAGACCGAGAAGCTCCTGCGCATGGAAGCGAGCGTGCACGAGCGCATCGTCGGACAGGATGAGGCCGTCACCGCGGTCAGCAAGGCGATTCGTCGCGCCCGCGCCGGCCTCAAGGATCCGCGGCGTCCAGCGGGATCTTTCATCTTCCTGGGGCCCTCCGGTGTTGGGAAGACAGAGCTTGCCAAGGCTCTCGCGGAGTTCCTCTTCGGCAGTGAGGACGCGCTCATCTCGCTCGACATGTCCGAGTACATGGAGAAGCACACGGTCTCGCGCCTCATCGGATCGCCGCCCGGGTACGTTGGATTCGACGAGGGGGGGCAGCTTACCGAGCAGGTTCGGCGCAAGCCGTACTCGGTGGTCCTCTTCGATGAGATCGAGAAGGCGCATCCGGACGTCTTCAACGTCCTGCTTCAGATTCTCGAAGAGGGTCGTCTTACCGACGCGCAGGGCCGCAAGGTCGACTTCAAGAACTCGATCGTGATCATGACGAGCAACGTCGGCGCTCGCGACATCGTGAAGGGCCAGTCCCTCGGGTTCTCGGCGCAGGAGACCACCGGGTTGTCGTATGACACCCTCAAGGAGCGCGTGACCGGCGAGCTCAAGAAGATGTTCCGTCCTGAGTTCCTGAACCGCGTTGACGAGGTCATCGTCTTCCACGATCTGGACAGCGAGGAGATCAAGTCGATCGTGGACCTGATGGTCGATCGCCTTCGCGACCAGCTCCTCGTGCATGGAATGGGCCTTACGCTCACCGCGGATGCGCGCGATCTTCTTGCAGCCGAGGGCTTCGACTCTGCTCTCGGGGCGCGGCCGCTTCGCCGTGCGATACAGCGACTGCTGGAGGATCAGCTGTCCGAGCAGATTCTCGCCGGCCAGTGGCAACCCGGCGACGTCATCGAAGTGCATGTCGAGGATGGCAAGCCCTCGTTCCGAAAGGGAGAGGGAACGCCTCCGGCGAAGGCCAAGAAGGCGGAGAAGACCCCACAGCCCAGCGTCCCGAAGCGTTCGTCGTCTTCGGGTTCCGGGGCCGCCGCTGGCGGCGTTGGCGAGTAGCACGCCGTGTGCGCCAGGACGCGTACGGTCTGGCGCTGCCAGCAGTGCGGCGCGTCGGCACCGAAGTGGCTGGGGCGATGCCCCGACTGCGCCGAATACGGAACCTATGTCGAGGAGATAGAGCAGCCTTCGCACTCGGGCGGCGCTCCCTCCCGTCCCCGGGCTGCCGCCGTCACGCTTTCCGACATGGGTGCGGAGGCCGAACGACGATTGCCGACCGGAGTCATCGAACTGGACAGGGTGCTTGGCGGAGGACTTGTGGAGGGATCACTCGTTCTCATCGGCGGGGAACCCGGAATCGGCAAGTCCACACTTCTTCTGCAGGCTTCGGAGTCGCTCTCTGCGAGCGGCAAGCGGGTGCTCTACGTGTGTGGCGAGGAGTCTCCATCTCAAATCGGCATGCGCGCCCGGAGACTGGGTGTCGAGGCGGATCGCATCTCGCTGCTTCCCGAGGTCGACGTTACCGCGGTCGAAGCCGAAGTGCGAGAGACGCATCCCGACCTCGTGGTTGTGGACTCGATCCAGACTGCGTATGACCCGGAACTTGCATCCTCTCCCGGCAGCGTCGGTCAGGTTCGTGCCTGCACTGCGCGTTTGATGAGGATTGCCAAGGACCTCGGGGTGACCACGCTCATCGTCGGGCATGTGACCAAGGACGGAGCAATCGCGGGTCCCCGGGTCCTCGAGCACATGGTGGACACCGTGCTCTATTTCGAAGGCGATTCGGACCATGCGTTTCGCATAGTGCGGGCGGTCAAGAATCGCTTTGGCTCGGTCTCGGAGATCGGGATCTTCGAAATGGGTGAACGCGGGCTCACGGGCGTTGGGAATCCCTCTGCATTGCTTCTTGGCGAGAGGGCGGAACCGGTACCCGGCTCGGTCGTCATGCCGACGATGGAGGGCTCGCGGCCTTTGCTCGTAGAGGTTCAGGCACTTGTGACGCCTTCGTATCTTCAGGTGCCCAGGCGCCTCGCGACCGGCGTGGAGACATCGCGACTTCTGCAAGTGCTTGCCGTGCTCGAGCGGCGCTGCGGTCTGGTCTTGGGCTCGCACGACGTGTACGTTTCCGCGGCAGGTGGCGTGCGCATCGCGGAGCCTTCGGTGGACTTGCCGCTCGCCATCGCGGTAGCCTCGGCGCTTCGCGACACGCCTGTGCCGGTCTCGATGGCGGCCTTCGGGGAGATCGACCTGACCGGTCGCGTCAGACCGGTTCCTCACTCCGAGGCACGTTTCAAGGAGGCGGCGGGCCACGGGCTGAGGTCAGTTCTCGCCAGGGTGCCGGCCGGAGTCAGTGTGCCGCCGGGTGTTGAAGTCGCGAACGTGTCGACGCTGTCGGAAGCTCTCTCGTTGCTCACGAATCCTGCGTCGCATACCTAGCGCAGCCTTCCGGCACACGGCGACCGGCGGCCCAATCTTGGTGAACCGGCGGCAACGTGGCAGAATCAGGGTGACAGCAGCCGAGGAGACGCCGCTATGCGTGCGGGGAAGGGTGGACCGGTGGCGGGCAAGCCAGAGGACCTTCTGCGCGCGGAACTCGAGAAAGTCGCGCCGGGAACCCAGCTCCGAGAGGGGCTCGACTTCATCATCTCGGCACGCACCGGCGCGCTCATCGTCATCGGCGATGGCGCCCACGTGGACGCGCTATGCAGCGGCGGCTTCGACATCAACACGCCTTTCTCTCCCCAACGGCTGTTCGAGCTGGCCAAGATGGACGGGGCGATCATCATCGATGCGGCTTGCGAGAAGATCAGTCGCGCCAACGTTCACCTGGTTCCTGACGCGAGTCTGCCGACCACCGAGACCGGCATGCGCCATCGCACTGCCGAGCGGGTAAGTCGTCAGACCGGTGCCCTCGTGATCTCGATCTCTCAGCGCCGCGATGACGTAAGCCTCTACCTCGGCGGGAACAGAATCATCCTTCAGGAGATCGATGTCGTGCTCGCCAAGGCGAACCAGGCGCTACAGACTCTCCAGCGATATCGTGTTCGCCTCGACGAGGTCCTCGAGCGA
This sequence comes from Actinomycetota bacterium, assembly GCA_030682655.1. Classification (NCBI taxonomy): domain Bacteria; kingdom Bacillati; phylum Actinomycetota; species Actinomycetota bacterium. The sequence goes on from JAUXNU010000054.1 coordinate 59,990, forward strand.
CTCACGCTTCTCGAGTTCGACGACATGGCTACGGTCGGCGACCTCATCGATGTCATCGGGCGCTTCGAGATGGTGCAGCGCGTGGCACGGGAGGTCGTGCGCTACATCGCCGAGCTCGGCACCGAGGGCCGTCTGGTCAGGATGCAGGCCGAGGAGCTTACGGCGAATGTCGACGAGGAGTACCTCCTCCTCCTGCGCGACTACGCTGCCGATCCGGCGCCGCGCAAGGCGACGGCTATCCGCAACCAGTTGGTGGCACTCAGCACCGAGCAGCTTCTGGAAGCCGAACCCGTGGCCGAGGCCCTTGGACTCTCGGCGGATTCGCGGGGCGCCGAAGACCATGTCGCCTCACGGGGCTACCGGGTGCTTCGTCGCATCCCTGCTCTGCCCGGTTCGGTTGTCAATCGCATTGTGGAGCGGTTTGGCAGTGTGCCACGTCTCGTGCTTGCCAGCGAGGACGACCTGGACGAGGTCGACGGCGTAGGTGCGCGCAGGGCGAAGGCGATCCGTGAGGGTCTATCACGGATGAGAACGCACCTCGCCGGGTGACATCCCAAGGGGTTTGAGCTGCGCAAACACGCTGGTGTTTGCTGGGTCTGCACTGCGAGATGTGGTAGAATCCACATGTCGGTCCGCGCCCGGCGGGCCCTGTCTCTCGGGGGAGGTGAAGGACGCGCGTGCGCGTGCGCACGTGAGCTCCATAGAAGATGATCGTCCAAATCACCCGGTTCGTGTTCACCACGGCGGGCGCGTTGGGCGGGTATGCGGTATCAGGATATATCGATTGGTCGGCCACCACTGGTTTCCCCCCTTATCTCGTCATCCTAATCCTCCTCATCCTTGGCACGGCCATCGGGTACGTCCTGGGCGGCATCATGGGCCGCGAATTCACTATCGCCTACTCGCATGCAGAGAATCGCCTTCGCGATCTATCGCCAGCGGATATCACGCTTGGTGTCATCGGCCTCGTCATCGGCCTGGTTGTGGCGTTCCTTGCCTCTGCCCCGCTTCGCTTTGTGCAGCCGGTCTGGCTTGCCGTCTCGGCGATGGTACTGCTGTTCGTGTTGTGCGCGGCACTAGGCGTGCGCGTCGCCCTGCTCAAACGCGATGACGTCATGTCGGTATTCCCGCGACTGAACCCCACCGGTACCGATGCGGGCCCGAATCCGGCTGTCCCCGCGAAGCTGCTTGACACAAGTGCCATCATCGACGGGCGCTACGCCGAGCTTGTGGAGCTGGGGGTCCTCGAGGGGACGCTGCGCGTTCCGCGCTTTGTGCTGGTCGAGCTTCAGACCCTTGCGGACTCCGCTGACGATTCGAAGCGCTCCAGGGGCCGTCGTGGGCTCGATCTTCTTGCGCGGCTGCAGGGAACGAATGCTCCACAGATATTCGAGGCAGACTATCCGACTTCACCAGATGTCGATGCCAAGCTTCTGCGACTTGCCGAGGACAGTGGTGGCGCACTCATCACCGTTGACTACAACCTCACGAAGGTCGCCAGAGCGCGCGGGATTGCCGCCATCAACCTCAATGAGATCGCGGCCTCGCTCAAGCCTTCGCACTTGCCGGGGGAGAAGCTCATGCTGAAGGTTGCCCGGGAGGGAAAGGAAGCCGGTCAGGGAGTTGGCTACCTCGAGGACGGCACGATGGTCGTCATCCAGGACGCACAGGACAAGGTCGGTCGTACTGCCGAGGTGGAAGTCACGTCCGTTCTGCAGACTTCGGCCGGACGCATGGTGTTCTCCCGATTCTGTGGCCTGGCCGAGGACCGGACCGATGACTGACGGCGCAGGTCAGCCCTCAGTTGTCGCGCTGATAGTCGCCGGTGGAACCGGCGAACGGTTCGGCCGCGAGGAGGGAAAGCAGCTCGTCGAGGCGGGATGTGCGCCGGTTCTCGGGCACACGGTGCGCGCCTTCGACCGGGCCGAGAGCGTCGATGCCATCATCGTTGTGGCGCACCCGGAGCAGCTCGATGAGTACCGGGCAGCAGCCGAGCAACACGTGGAAGCGACACGGCTCATCGGAGTAGTCCCTGGTGGTGACACGAGGCAGGACTCGGTACGACACGGACTGTCGGCGGTTCCGGCGAGTGCGCGGACGATCATCGTGCACGATGGCGCGCGCCCTCTCATCACTCCCGAGGTCATCGATTCTGCGGTGACGCTCCTGGAGTCATCGTCCGATAGCGAGGGCGTCGTCGTTGGGCACCCCGCATTCGACACGCTCAAGGTAGTGGACGGCAACAGGGTAGTCGTCACGCCCGATCGAGGAGAGTACTGGGTTGCACAGACCCCGCAGGTGTTCCGGGCCGAGGTGCTTCGGTCGGCGTACTCGCGGGCACAAGAAGAGGGGCTTGAGGGCACTGACGATGCATCGCTTGTCGAAGCGGCTGGAGGTCGAGTGGTGATGCTCGAAGGTCCACGAGACAATCTGAAGGTGACGGTGGCCGAGGACCTGGCGGTCGTCGAGGCATTGCTTGCATGCAGGGAAGGTGAGTGACTTGAGCGCAACCCGTGTGGGAATCGGCTACGACGTTCATGCGTTCGTCGAAGGCCGCCCACTTGTCCTTGGCGGGATTGAGATTCCCCACGACCTCGGACTCGTGGGCCATTCCGATGCGGATGTCCTGGTCCATGCGCTAATGGATGCGATTCTCGGCGCGATTCGAGCGGGCGACATCGGCCAGCACTTTCCAGATACGGATTCCGAGTACGCCGGGGCTTCAAGCATCGCGCTGCTCGAACGGGTGGCCGAGATCATGCGCAAGGCCGGGTGGCGCCTTGTCGATGCCGACACCGTGCTCGTGCTGGAGCGGCCCAAGATGGCGCCGTATCGTCAGGAGATGCGCGCACGCCTTGCGTCGGCGATGGCGGTGCCGGTCGATGCGATCGGCGTCAAGGCGACCACCACCGAGGGTTTGGGGGCGACGGGGCGCGGCGAGGGCGCAGAGGCGTACGCAGTCGTTATGTTGGAGAGAGTCGAGCAGTGAGCGACCGGCTGCGCTTCTCGCCCGCACCGACGGGCCTCTTGCACATCGGAGGGACGCGGACCTCGCTATTCAACTGGGGCACGGAGCGGTCTTGTGAGCGCTTGAGTCGCGCGGCAGGCTCAGCGATGATGTGACACATACTCCGAGGAGCTATTCGTCCGGCCGGACGAGCGCCGCTCGCCCGCAAAGGAGAGCCTGGAACCATGCTCGATCGCATCCGAGAGGACATACGCGCCGTCAAGGAACGTGACCCGGCGGCCACATCAACGTTGAACGTGCTGCTGAACTACCCGGGGCTGCATGCGATCTGGTGGCACCGGGTGACCCGCTGGCTGCACGTTCATGGCCGCGTCACCTTCGCAAGATGGCTGAGTCAGCAGGCCCGCTTCTACACGGGCATCGAAATCCACCCCGGGGCAACGATCGGGAGGAGGTTCTTCATCGACCACGGCATGGGTGTCGTGATCGGGGAGACGACGGTCATCCACGAGGATGTGACCGTGTACCAGGGTGTCACGCTCGGAGGTACCGGCAAGGAAAAGGGCAAGCGTCACCCGACCCTTGAGGACTGCGTGGTCGTCGGTGTGGGGTCGACCGTCCTTGGCGATATCGTGATCGGGAAGGGTTCGAAGGTCGGCGGAGGTGCGGTTGTGATTGCGGACGTCCCGCCGAACTGCACGGTCGTCGGTGTGCCCGGTCGCATTGTCGTTCGCGAGGGCGAGCGCATCGAGACCGTCGACCTGCATCACGAGGACCTGCCCGACCCGGTCGTCGAGATGTTCCGCTGCATACAGCGTCGGATCGACCGTCTCGAAGCGCGTGTCGCGCAGGACGAGGCGGAGATGGGCGGGCGCGAGCCGGCGGACCGGGCTGTCGAGCCGACATCCCCCGACGTCGACACCGGCGCGGCACGCGACCTCTGACACTGTCCCCGGACGGAGAAGGATCATGACGATTCGTCTGTACAACACATTTACGCGCGCCAAGGAAGAACTCACGCCACGTGACCCCGGCAAGATCGCGATGTACGTGTGCGGTCCGACCGTCTACAACCACATCCACATCGGAAATGCGCGAACGTTCCTGTCGTTCGATGTGATTCGTCGCTACCTGACCTTCGCCGGGTATGACGTCACTTTCGTCCGCAACATCACCGATGTCGACGACAAGATCATCAATCGTGCAGCCGAGGAAGGCCGAAGCGCCCGCGAGGTAGCCACCGAGTACACGAAGGCGTTTCTCGACGGGATGGATGCGCTCGGGGTCGAACGTCCCACTGCCGAGCCGAAGGCGACGGAGACCGTTCCCGAGATGATCGAGATGATTCTGACGCTCATCGACAAAGGCCATGCCTACGCGGTGGACGGGGACGTCTACTTCTCTGTCCGGTCATTCCCCGGCTACGGGAAGCTGTCCGGCCGCGACATCGAAGAGATGAACGCGGGCGCCCGCGTCGATGTTGACGAGCGCAAGCGCGACCCGCTGGACTTCGCGCTCTGGAAAGCCGCCAAGCCGGGGGAGCCGCACTGGCCGTCGCCGTGGGGCGAGGGTAGACCCGGCTGGCATATCGAGTGTTCGGTGATGTCCACCGGTGAACTCGGTCTGACGTTCGACATCCACGGGGGCGGCTCAGATCTCGTGTTCCCGCACCACGAGAACGAGGTCGCTCAAGCCGAGGCCGCTACCGGAGTCCCGTTCGCGACCTACTGGATGCACGGCGGGATGCTTCAGATCAACGCGGAGAAGATGAGCAAGTCCCTCGGCAACTTCACACTGCTCAAGGACGTGCTCGGAGCGTATCCCGCGCCGATCATCCGACTGCTGATGCTTCAGACGCACTACCGTAGCCCGCTGGACTTCTCTACGGAGCGTCTCGAGGAGGCCCGCTCGGCCTACGACCGCATCGCTACGCTAGGGCGCAACGTGCGTTGGGCTCGCGGGACAACGCCCATGATAGAGGGCGCGGCCGCATCAGCCGAGCGCTCACTGGGCCAGGCTCTGGAGGAAGCACGCGCCAAGTTCGCCCAGGAGATGGACGATGACTTCAACACGGCCGGGGCTCTCGGAGCGATCTTCGAGCTCGCGAAGGCCGCCAACACGTTTCTGTCAGAGAACCAGGAGCGCCTGTCGGCAGCGGACCTGCGTCTCCTTGGCGATGCCGAGGAGACGATAGTCGAGCTCCTCGGCGTACTGGGCGTATTGGTTGTCGATCCCGGCACTGCTGACACGGCACCCACCGAGGTGGTCGGCCTCGCAGCGGAGCTGGCCGGCTATGCGGGGTCCGATCCTCACGAGGCTGTGCGGGCCCTTCTGGCGGCACGGGAAGCCGCAAGGACCGAACGCAACTGGGCGGCCGCCGATGCGGTGCGCAACGGGCTTACCGAACTCGGCTATCAAGTCGAAGACACGGCACAGGGTGCGCGAGTGACCTACGTACCGAAGGGGTAGGGGGCGATGGCCGACATCATCGAAGGCCGTCACGCCGTGCATGAGGCGCTGGTTTCCGGCATGCCCGCCGTTCGAGTCCTGCTGGCCGACGGCGCGCGTCCGGGCGAAGCCGTCGACGAGATCTTGTCGGCCGCTCGCGCTGCCGGGGTTCCGGTGGCGCACGTCTCCCGTTCGGTTCTCGACAAGATGAGCGTCCGCGGCGCGCACCAAGGTGCGATGGCCGAGGTGAGACCGTTTGCGTTCGTGCCCCTTGAGGAAGTGATCGCTGCTGCAGCCAATGAGCCCAGCGCCCTCATCATTGCGCTCGATCACGTGCTCGACCCCCAGAACCTCGGCGCGGTCGTGCGATCGGCCGAGGTCGTGGGGGCCCGGGCGGTCCTCGTGCCCAAGAAGCGGACGGCTGCGATCGGCCCGGCAGCATTCAAGGCCTCAGCCGGGGCGATCGCGCACACTCCGATCGTCCGCGAGCCCAACCTGGTGCGGGCCCTCGTTCGACTCCAGGAGGCCGGGTGGTGGATCGCCGGAGCGTCTGAGGCCGCCCCGGACACGGTCTGGGATGCGCCGATGGAGGGACGCATCGTTCTCGTCATGGGTTCCGAGGAAAGCGGTCTGGCCCGGTTGACCGCCGAAACATGTGACTTCCTTGTGCGTCTTCCCGTTGCGGGGCGTGTAGGATCCCTCAACGTCGCGCAGGCTGCCACTGCGCTGGCGTTCGAGTGGGTACGCCGAGGTAGAACAGGGCGTTGACGCAGTGACCCGCCGATCGCTGATCGTGGACGGCTACAACGTCCTGCGTTCAACGCCTCGCTACTCAACGTATGCTGACCGCGATCTCGAGTCGGCGCGGGCGCGTCTCGTAGCCGACGTCGCAGCTTTCGCCAAGGGTGGTGATTGGGATGCGCACGTCGTGTTTGACGGAGCGCTCAACCCGGACTCAACCGGCGAGGCGCATGAAGCCGTCGGTATCCAAGTGGTGTTCTCGGCATACGGTCGGGATGCCGACTCGGCGATCGAGGACATGGCGTCGCGGTGCGTGTCCGCCGGTAGGGATGTCACGGTTGTCACATCGGACGCCGAGACCCAGTGGGTCGTCATGGGTCAGGGCGCGACCCGCATGTCCTCGGCGGAGTTTGTGTCGGAACTGGGCGATGCCGAGGTCGACTGGAGGGCGGCCAACCCATCGGGAAGCAAGAGCGTGACTCTCGACCGGCTTCTTGACGACGCGACGCGCCGTGCTCTCTCTCGTTGGGCACGCGGCGAGCACTAGTGTCGCCACCCGTATCACGCCGAATGGCGGCGGGAAAGCGCGCAATCCAAGTGGCTCAGACTTCTTCAGCCTTGGGGAGATTCGTTGACAGGCAGGGATTGCCACCAATATGTTCTGAGAGGCACTTGTCATGCGCCTGTGCCAGAGGCGCTATTCCTTCCCCTTCATTTGCCTGGGGGAAATCGGGAGGGATTGTGATTGGAAGCACAAGTCCGTGTCGCGCATTTCGCTCCTAACAACGGGCGCGGCACAGAGTTGGCTCTCGTAAGGGCCGCTCAAGCGGGGGACCAGAGAGCGTCCTCCGAATTGATCCGGAAGTATCGAAGCCTGGTGCGCTGCAAGGCGCGTTCGTACTTTCTGGTTGGCGGGGATCGCGAGGATGTCATCCAAGAGGGACTGATTGGCCTGTTCAAGGCCATTCGTGACTATGATCCCTCACGCCAATCGAGCTTCCGTTCGTTTGCGGAGCTCTGCGTCACACGTCAGATGATCACTGCGATCAAGACGGCCACGCGTCAGAAGCATGCCCCCCTGAACACGTATGTCTCTCTATCGCGTTCGGCTGCTTCCGACGACGAGGGTGAGCGCCTTCTTACCGACATCCTCGCCGCCAAGGAGGTCTGCGATCCCGCCGATATCGTTATCTCGGCGTGGGAAGGGGACCGCATCCGGCGCGGCTTCTGCGAGGCGCTTTCTTCTTTCGAGGCGCAGGTGTTGCGGCTGTACATGGAGGGCTGCTCATACCAGGAGATCGCGGAGCGTCTCGGGCGGCATGCCAAGTCCGTGGACAACGCTCTCCAGCGCGTGAAGCGCAAGATCGAGTCCCAGATCGATCGCTGTCGCGCCTGTTAGTGGGTAGCACGCTCCCGTCGGCTCCGTCTACAATAGGCGCGCGCTGGCGTAGCTCAATGGCAGAGCAACTGCCTTGTAAGCAGTAGGTTGTGGGTTCGACTCCCTCCGCCAGCTCCATATGCACGCTTGTCGAACGGCCCGGGGAGATCCGGGCCGTTCGTGTAGGCCGGCGGACCTACTCTCCGCGCGAAAGAGGAGGCACGGGGTTTAGCCCCTGCTTCCACAGTACTTCGATGACCTCGACGGGTCCCGCGATGTTCTTGAGCTCGAACTCGCCGTGACTGTGGGTTTCGATATTCGCTGCCGAGGAGATGCTGATCACCGAGCGGGCCACGTAGATCTGCCCGCCGTCGGCCAGGTTCATGACTCGTGCGGCAAGATTGAGCGCATTGCCGATGAATGGTCGACCACCCTTGTCCAGTACGACCTCTCCATCTGCCATTCCCACCCGGATGACGATGTCGCGCTCACCCTCATGTGTGCGGTTGTGTTCGTCAAGTGTTTGCTGCATGGCCACGGCGGCGTACATGGCATCCGTTGGTGAGTCGAATGAGGCTACGAGCCCGTCGCCCCCCGTTGACTTCCCCTTGCCGTGATGACTTGTGATTACGGGGAGCAGCAGGTCCCGATGGCGTTGGATGTTCTTGGCCGATGCGACGCTTCCTTCTTCCTCGGTCATCTTCGAGAACGACTTCATGTCGGTGATCATGACGGTCGCCTGGACCGTGTGCTTGGCCGTCAACTGATCCTCGGCTGTTGCGATCAGGCGCAGGAGCTCGTCTACGTCGGCGTCCTCGGCCGAAAGCGAGCCGGGTTGGACGGTTCCCTCTTGTGGCTTCGTTGTGGGAGGGAACAGGAGCTCCCACGTGCCGATTGCGACGAGCGCCACAATCAGCGAGAGACCGGCTGCCGCCCCGAGACTTCCATAGTCGGGCGGATTGGGCGCGAACATGCTCAGTGCAAGCATGCTCGTGATCGCCAGCGTGCCGACTCCGGCTACGGCGGCTACAAGACCGAAGAGCAGTCGACGTTTACTGTCCGCGGGACGCTTCACGAGGCCCGCCACCGCTGCCCCCAGACCCCACAACACCGGTTGCACGGCGAGCAGTGCAACCCCTCGGATTCCGGAGAACCCACCGAGCAACGCGCCTGGTTCCACAGCACCCACGGCGCCGGGGATCCATCCGAATGCGAGCAGGTTAGTGTCTCCGGCGAAGGACACGAGCGGTTCAAGAGGGCCTCCCGTGGAGACTATGCCGATGGTCTCACGCCCCGCTACGAGCCCGGCTGCCTGGAGTGCGAGTACTGCGAGCAGGGCCGCGACCGCGCCTTCGGATGCACCGAACACATAGCCCGCCACGATCGCGGGTGCCCACACGGGTCCTCCGGACGCGCACATGAAGGCCAGCATGATGAGGAGGAACACGCGGCCGTTGTCCTGGCCGAGGTAACCGACTGATGCAAACCCGATGACGAGGAACGCAGCGCCAAGGAGGAAGTCCGCTGCGAGAACCGGCAACGACAGGGCGACCAGAGCCACGAGTACTGCGATGCCAGGAGACAGCAGTGAGACGACACCAGTGGCGACCGCGAGTGCGTACCCGCCGGCGGTAGGCCTGAACTGCATCGCGCTCAGGGCCCATCCCGTCGTGGTCGCGAAGGCGATGGCCCGGGTCCAGCGAAGCACCTGGGCGTTGCTCTTCAACGTTCGCTGCATTATTGAGGTCTCCCTTTGGGGGTCGTCATGACGGCTGGGTAGACACCGAGGCGATCACGAACGCCCAGCCGAGAACGGAGATCGCGAGTCCGGCGGCCGCTATGATCATCTGACGGGCCTTCTCATCTTCCGGTCGTCTGAAGGCCAACACGACGCGTGGCAGGAACGGCGCGACGAGAGCGGCGGGGCTCACGAAGATGGCAAGCATGAGGGCTGCACCGCGTTCGATCATCCCGGCGACCCTTGCTGTGTCGTAGGGGAGGATCTCGAGATTCCATGTGTTGGGGCCGAATGTGTTCGAGACCTCGAACACGACAATCGAACCCATGAAGGTGACCAGGATAGTGGCGCACGCCAGTGCGATCCAGACAGGATCGAGCGTCATGCCGAGCGTCGTCACAGCATCTATCGTTACCGATGACGTTGCCACGAGCACGAGTGCGACGAGAGACAGGATGTGCAGCGCCTGATCGATGAGGAAGATCGAGAGACCGCTCAGCCTGGTGGAGGCGCGGGCCCCGATTGTGATGATCTCGATGAGTGTATGTGCACCCATGGCGAGTGCGATGATGTACCAAAGCGTCCCAAGGTCTTCAAAGAGGATCGCCGACGTGCTCACGCCGATGATGGAGACGTGCGCCAGGAGGCCGTACACCCCCTTGCGCTTGGCGGCGACAAGGCGTCCAGGCTGAAAGACGAAGTCTCCCAGCAGGTGACCGAGGTACAGATTGAGCAGCAGCGTCATGCGGTCTCCGTGAGGCATCCTTACTAGCATTGTGCATGAACACGTGGCGCTCGTCTGCTATAAAGGGCTAAGAGATGAATGCGGCAAGCACACGTTTCGTTCCTGCGAGCGTCGAGGAGGTCCCGCGATGGGTCACGAGGAGTTCCTGGCCAAGGTACCCATATTCTCGAACTGCACACATGAGGAGATTCAGGCGATCGTGAGCGTGGCTCAGGAGAGTGGGTTCCAGCCCGGGCAGATCATCGTGACTCAGGGCACTCCGGGTCAGGCGTTCTACCTGATTCTCGCCGGTCGGGTTGAGATCCTCCGCGACGGGCAGTCGCTCGGGGCGTTTGGCCAGGGTGATTTCTTCGGGGAGATGTCCCTTCTCGATCAGGCGCCCCGGTCGGCGACGATCAAGGCCATCGACTACACGAACTGCCTCATGCTCTCAAGCTGGGACTTCAAGGCCTTGCTCGAGAAGTATCCCTCGATAGCCATCAAGCTGCTCGAAGTCCTGTCCCGGCGGCTGCGCGTTGCCGACGAGCGTCTGGGTCGCTGACCGGCGCTCTTGATACGTGAGGGGGGCCTGGATGTCGACGTTGTCCGGCGCACAGCTCCTGCAGGGCGTCGCTGATCGTATCATCGTTCGATACCTCGGGGTTGCGGGCTACAGAGACATCTCCCGTCAGGGTGGGGGCACCGTTGCCGACGGCTCAGTTGGCTGCGACATCACCTATCGTCAGGGCGACCGCGCCGTGAAGGCGAAGGTCAAGCCAGATGCCTATTTCGGAACGGACTTGGCCAAGGTGTCGGACCGCTCGCTCCCGTTCTACCGGGCTGAGACCGGCCACTACGCTTTCGAGTCGATTGCGGATCCGTCAACGCGCGAGCCCGGTTGGATGTTCAACTCACGAGCCGACGAGCTCTTCTACTACTACATCGCGCTCACCCAAACGGAGGAGGAGATATCGGCTCTTCTCTCCGAGCCCGACGAAGTGTTCTTCTCCGAGCTCGGGGTTGAGCGTGACGAGTTGCGCGTCCTGCCGATGCCGTCCACGCAGGCGTGGTTCGAAGCGAACTACGAAGACTACGCTCCGCGGCCCGTTGCGATAGGGAATCGGTCAGCGTGGTACCGGTTGATTCCCTGTTCAGACATCGATCGCTCCGTTCGGGGTATCAAGAGATTGGGAGCGGTCTTCCACGCTCTCTGATTGGCACGAGCCTGCCTCCTAGGGGGCCTGGTCTTGAGTCCGGAAGATAGGTACGCCCGGCACCGTTGTCGTCGTTGACACTCGCGAAAGCGATAGAGTACTATCCGTATGCCTTTCACCCAGGCAAAGCAACTTGAAAAGTGTACACAGGCGGTTCCTTTTTTTTGTGGGGGTGTGCCCGAGTGGCTAAAGGGGACGGGCTGTAAACCCGTTGGCTAAGCCTACCTTGGTTCGAATCCAAGCGCCCCCACCAGCAAGGATTTCTCGGGGAGTCTCCCCGTGCAGTCGACGCCCACATAGCTCAGTCGGCAGAGCACTTCCTTGGTAAGGAAGAGGTCACCGGTTCAAGTCCGGTTGTGGGCTCCATGGCGCAAAGTGCCGGTCGGCCGCTGGTCGTACCGGCTTCCGGCGGTGTAGCTCAGCGGCTAGAGCACACGGTTCATACCCGTGGAGTCACTGGTTCAAATCCAGTCACCGCTACCAGGCATCACGCGCGACGATCGGTCGCGCTAGGTATATGAACGAGCAATGCGTACGAGAATATCCGAGGACGGGTCGCGGTCGGCCGAAGCGGCCGATTCCGTCGGGAGCTCTCGAAGGAGGAGACTCATGGCGAAGAAGAAGTTCGAGCGCACCAAGCCGCACGTGAACGTCGGCACCATCGGTCACGTCGACCATGGCAAGACCACGCTGACCGCGGCGATCACCAAGACGCTTGCCGAGAAGGGCTGGGCGGACTTCACTCCGTTC
>JAUXNU010000055.1 GCA_030682655.1 Actinomycetota bacterium
ACCGAAGCGTTCTTGGCCGGGCACGTCAACGCGTTCACCTACATGGGCGGATCGAGCGCTCTCCTGGTCCCGGATAATCTGAGAACCGGCGTGACGCGCGCCGACCGCTACGACCCCGACATCAACACCGACTACGCCGACCTGGCGACCCACTACGGGACGGCGATCCTTCCCGCCCGCGTGCGCAAGCCCCGGGACAAGGCCAAGGTCGAGGCCGGTGTGCTCCACGCCTACCGTCTGATCCTGGCCCCGCTCCGCAAGCGCACCTTCTTCTCGCTCTCAGAGCTCAACGTCGAGATCGCGAGACTGCTCGAGATCTTGAACGACCGCCCGTTCAAGAAGCTTTCCGGCTCCAGGCGAAGCGTCTTTGACGAGCACGAGGCCGCGCTCCTGCGCCCACTGCCCGAGCACCCATACCGCTACCGCCGGCACAAGAGCGCCAAGGTGGGCATCGACTACCACGTCGAGGTCGCCCGCCACCGCTACTCGGTGCCCTACCACCTCATAAGCGAGACGGTCGAGGTCTTCATCGACGAGCGCACCGCCGAGATCTACCACAAGGGCGAGAGAGTGGCGCTGCACGTCAGAAGCCACATACGCGGCGGTTTCTCCACGACATCCGACCACATGCCCTCGTCGCATCGCGCACACGCCGAGTGGACACCCGAGCGCATCGAGAAGTGGGCGGCGGCCACCGGACCGGCGGCTGCCGCGTTCGCCAGAAGGATCATGGAGACCCGCGCCCACCCCGAGATCGGCTTCCGCAACTGCATGGGGCTCCTCAACCTGGGGCGCAAGTACGGCGATGCCCGTGTGGAGGCCGCCTGTGAGCGAGCGCTCACGTGTGGCGCGGACCGCTACCAGTCCGTGAGATCGATCCTGGAGAAAGGACTGGACACCGTGCCGCTTCCCGCACCACCGACGCCGCCTCCGGTGCCCGACCACGACAACCTGCGCGGTTCTGACTACTACGTCTGAGAAGGAGACACACCATGAACACAGCACTCACGATCGAGAGACTCTACGACATGCGCCTCGGCGCCATGGCCGAGGCGTACTCCACCGAGCTTGCACGCAGCGGGGACCCGGCCCTGGGATTCGCCGAGAGGTTCGGCCTCGTGGTCGAGCACCAGTGGGCCTTGCGCGAGGAGGGACGCCTCGCCAGGCGCCTGAAGAACGCGGGCCTGAAGGTCGACGCGTCCATCGAGGAGATCGACTTCACCGCGGCCAGGGGATTGGACCGCGCGGTGGTGGCCGACCTGGCCGAGCTCTCGTTCCTGAGAGGCGCCGGCAACGTCATCGTCACCGGCGCCACGGGACTCGGCAAGACCTACCTGGCCTGCGCGATCGCGGATCGGGCGTGTCGCCGCGGACACACCGCGCTCTACAAGAGGGTGGGCCGCCTGATCTTCGAGCTCTCACTGGCCCGAGCCGACGGGAGCTACCTCAAGGCCGTCGACAGGCTCGCGCGGGTCGAGCTGTTGATCCTCGACGACTGGGGACTGGCAGCGATCGAGGCACAGGCCGCCTCCGACCTCATGGACGTCATCGACGACCGGACCGGACGCTCCTCCACCATCGTGGGAAGCCAGCTGCCGGTCTCCGAGTGGCACCACCTGATCACCGACCCCAGCGTCGCCGACGCGCTTCTCGACCGGCTCGTGCACCGCTCGGTCAGGATCGAGCTGAAGGGAGGGTCGATGCGCAGAGAAACCCCCAAACGCCCCAGAAAGTTGACCTGAAGCCGGACACTCGCCACTCTGACAGACACAACGCGTCGCTTGACTCAGCCCCGTCCGGTTTCGACTGGAACGGTGTCCGGCTTCAACCGGTACGGGTGTCCGGATTCACTGGAATGCGCAGCCTGAACGTAGTCGAATCCCGGAAGACCGCCCAGCAGCGGCGACTGCACCGCCAAGCGAACGAGTTCACCACTCCGTCGACGCAAGAAGGCAGGCGGATGCCCAGCACTGCAGTAGGTGAGAACGCCCGAGTCGGTGTCGAGCACGCCGAGGAACACCGTGGAGAAGATGTCGCACGCGGTGACAGCCGCAAGCAGCTCGTTCGCCTTTCGGAGTGTGTCGGCTGGTCGCTGTCCGTCGAAGGCGTAGGCGCGAATCGCATGCTTCACCGTCATCATCAATCGTGCTGCTTCCAGGGCGCGGCCCGATACGTCTCCGATCACGATCGCGACCCGCCGATCGGGCAGGGGCAGTAGGTCGTAGAAATCACCACCAATCTCGGCGATCTCAGATGCCGACGTGTAGCTGGCGACATAGTCGATGCCGCGGACGCCCTCCGGCAGCTGCAGCAGCGCGCGCTGCATCGCGTTTGCGACTACTCTCTCACCTTGGAACAGCGCCGCCGTCTTCAGCGATTGGCTGACCGCAAACGCAACGTCCCTTACGAAGTCCAGCTCGGCTTGCGAGAAGCTCGCTCGCGGCTCGTTGTAGTGGAAGCTCAGGTCCCCGACGAGTTCCCCACGCAGGAAGATCGCACCGTCGATGAGGGCGCCGACGCCGTACCGTTCGGCGAGCGCCCTATTGACTCGAACATCCTTAGACGTATCCGGTATCGCAACGAGTTGGCTTGTCCGCTCTTCCTCCTGTGCGTACCAAACTTCCTCATTGGTAAAGGCCCGTCCGATCAGCTCTTTCAACCGTCCGTACGTTCTCTGCACGACCCAGAGGCCAGCCCGACGGGTGTAGATCACAGCGGAGTCGGCGTGGATGGCTCGCGACGTCTCGGCCAGCACGCGATCGAGAACGTCCTCGACATCCTGTTCCGACGCAACGACGGCCTCGATCTCTGCAAGAGCCCTGGACAGCCTCTCCCGCCCCCGCTGTTCCGTGACGTCCTGGAAGGCAGCCAGACCGCCGACGATATCGCCGGAATGGTCGCGGATCGGCACGGCTGCGTTCAGTATCGTGCCGCGCGTTCCGTCCATCCGCTGGATGTCTACGACTTGCGAGGCCGAGACGATACCGGTCGATACGGCCCGAGCGAGTGCCCAATCTTCGGGCTTCAACTCGTCCCCCGTTTCCGCCAGCCAGCCGCGGTACAAAGCGTACTCTGACACGCTGGCTCCCGTGGGTATTGGGCCACCCCAGATTCTTTCGGCCTCGCCATTCCTCTCGACGATCTGGCCGTCTCTATCGGCGATGATGATGCCCAGCGGGAGGGCTTCAATGAGGGCAAGGGTGTCCTTCAGCACGCTGAGAACACCAGGGCGACTGTCCTGCGGTGCTTGAGCGGCTGGCTCCATGAGAGATCCTCCTCGGCAAAGAGCAACGTCACGTTCGATCCTGCTTCGCGATGGAACCATGTGAGAACCGTGAAGCTGGCGCGGGAACCTCCACCACGACCGCTCGTGCGCTGGCCTCTTCCAGCAACGCGATGCTAACTCCAGTTTTCGTGCGGACACGGCCCCTGCACTTTCCCCCTCCCAGCCCACAGACGCAAACGGGGCACCCGGAGGTGCCCCGCGTTCAGTGCGATGGTCGGGCTTAGTGGACGCGTTTTGTTACCGCGGCAACTCAGGAATCGGGACCGAACAGGGTGCCCGGGTGAGCGGCCAGGTCACTCACTGGGACGGCTTCGATGTTCTCGGCGAGTGGATATCGCCTGGTGCCCGGATAGACGATCGCCACCCGATCGAGCCCGAGGTCTTCCAGCCCTATTCGAACCGACGCGGTGATCCTCGGGGCATCAGTGCGCTTGATCTCAACTCCAAGTAGACGCGCCCCGCGGCGAAGAACCAAGTCCATCTCTGCGCCTTGGTGCGTGGCCCAGAACCAGACGCCTTCGTGCGATTCATCGGCAATGAGTTGCTCGATGACAAAGCCCTCCCATGATGCGCCGACCTTTGGGTGCTCAAGCAGGTCCTTCTGCGCAGCGATGCCGAGCAACTGATGGAGTACTCCGCTGTCTCTCACATAGACCTTGGCGGACTTCACCTGGCGCTTCTTCAGGTTGGCGTAGTAGGGCTGGAGCTGCCGAACAACGAGCGCGTCGGTAAGCAGATCGAGGTAGCGTCGGATGGTCGGCTGACTGACATCCAAGGTTCGCGCTGCATCACTCGCGTTCCAGGTCTGACCGTGGTAGTGCGCAACGATCGTCCATAGCCGCCGAAGTGAGGTCGCTGGAACGCTCACGCCCCATTGAGGCAGATCGCGCTCAAGTAGCGTTTGGATGAACTGGCGACGCCAAGAGAGACTGTCGACCTCTGTGGTGGCCAGGAAGGAACGCGGGAAGCCACCACGCACCCAGAGCTTCTCCTGGTCATCCGCGCCAACTTCAGACAGCGAGAAGCCGCCAATCTCGATGCGCTCGACACGACCGGCGAGGCTCTCCGAACTCTGTCGCTCCAACTCCCCCGATGCGCTACCGAGTATCAGGAAACTCGCAGTTGACGGCTGTCGGTCGGCGAGGACTCGCAGCACCGGGAAGAGATCGGGACGCCGCTGCACCTCATCGATCACCACAAGCCCCTGAAGTGGCGCGAGTGCGGTCATCGGCGCGTCCAGTCGCGCGATGCTCGTGGGGTCTTCCAGATCGAAGTAGTTCACCGACTCGGGGCTCAGCAGTTCCCGCGCGAGCGTGGTCTTGCCGCACTGGCGCGGGCCGGACAACACGACCACCGGGGCGCGCCGAAGTGCCCTTTGCATTGAGTCGAGTATGTCTGAGCGAGCGATCATGTGCGCAGTGTACCATGAAATCGTGAAGCCCAATGTTATATTTGCATGGTTAGGGGACGCGCTCTCCGGAGCGGAAGCAGCGTAATCCCTCGCAGGAACCCCTGACGCGCGAAGCGGGACGGCAAACGCCGTCCCGCTTCGGCACGAAGAGCACGTGCGGCGGCGCCACACTGTGTGCTCTGTCAAGTGCTGGTCGACGTGATCGTACGCTATACGAACACACCCAAACTGATTCAGGCTCTCGAGGCCTGTGCTCGCACGATGGAAGCGTGATCACCGAACTTACAGGTTATACCAAGTCCTGGCCTTCTCTTCAAGCTTGAAGCTCGAGCAGACCGTGCTCTTTGAGTTTGCGCTTGAGCTCGCGAAGCACCTGTTCCAGATGCGGCAGTTCCTTGACCTGATGCACCAGTCGAGTCTCCCACATTCTCGCAAGTCCAGGTCGTCCGAGAGCCTCTCCCAACCGAGCAGGCTCAACACTCTTCGAGTTCGCTTTCTCGGCAAAGGCGGAGGGAATCTGCGGGAAGTCGATCTCGGATCGTCCCATCAGGAAGTGAAGGTCATAAACATCCCTGGGTTCAGTGCGGCCAATCACGGCGCAGAGCTTCTCGGTCAGGATCTCTTCAAGGGCGTAAGACCCGATCTCACGATCAATCCGATCGCTGTAGCTGGAAATGACCGGCTTGTTCACGACCGGGAAGACCAGTCGTTCGGTAACCGTGAAGTCGACTTTGACGTCTCGGCTGCCAAGACGAGCTTGAAGGGGCCCCACGAAGCTCACATACACCGTGAGGCTGTCGGCCCGTCGTTCGATCCGTCGCTCTGGCATCTCGAACTGAAAGCCTTCTCCTGTGGAAAGACGCCTCAGGGTCTCATCGACGATGGAGAGGACCGTGCCCGGTTCAACCGTGCCGACAACCGTAAAGTCGAGGTCCTCGGAGTATCGGTAGTCCGGAAAGTAGATCTTCTTGAGAGCGGTGCCGCCTTTGAAGGCCAGGTGCTCGCGAAGCGGCGAACTCGCCAACCCGAAGAGCAACCAGGTCAGGACATAGTCCTTCTCAATGACCCGGTCGCTCATCTGCTCTCTGTGGGCGACTTGCGATATCTCTCTTTGGGTGATCATGGGTGGTTCTTCCTAATCATCTTCATCATGTTGTTACGGCCGCCCTGAGCTCATCGGGGCTCAAGTTGACCCTGACTCGCCACTTCCTACGATGACGTCCTTCATCGGGAAGTGTGGGGTCAAAGAGGGTGTAGCTCGCCGACACGAGTCCTTGGAGTTCTTCACGTAGCTTGGGAGTGCCGAGTTCGAAGGTCTCAAGGAGAAAGCCCAGGCGCTTGGCGACACTCTTGCGGCCGAGTCGGGTTACGTAGCTACTGAGCCTGTCGAAATCGATCTCGTCGCGTTTGGCCCAGATGCCTCTGGCGACCTCGATGACGCCACCCGAGAGGTCCGGGCGATCCAGACAATCAACGATGGTGCGCTCAAGGTTGGAGACAAGTACTTTCTGAGTTGGAGTCACCCAGGCTGCTTCGCTCCCCCACATGTCTGCTGGCTTCGTGGTGACGAAGCGATAAGTAGCGCCGGCGATCTTCTTCTCTATCCGGCGCACTGGAGTTGAGACATACACGGTCAAGACCGGATTGGTCGTCATCTCGTGGATCTCTAGTCCCGAGAAGTGCGAGAGATAGTAGTCGGCCGGTTCGATCAGGTACTTGGCGACCACGAACCAGTTCTCGGAGTACTCCGCTTCCTCGCCTGCCGAGAGCGGCACGATGAGGTAGACACCGCGGTTCAGACGGAT
Organism: Actinomycetota bacterium; assembly: GCA_030682655.1. NCBI lineage: Bacteria > Bacillati > Actinomycetota > Actinomycetota bacterium. The sequence continues at coordinate 6,503 of JAUXNU010000055.1, forward strand.
GAGCCACTTCTTCTTGATGAGCTTGGCGATAAGGAGATCAACCGCATGCTCAGAGGTCCCTGCCACCAATCGAGCATCCTCAGTGGTGAAGACCTGCTTGTCCTGGGATGCCAAATCAGCCAGGAACTTCGCTTCGGTCTGTCCTAGGGTCTTTGATAGTCTGGTCATCAGCTCGTTATGTGTCGTGTACATTATCTCTCCTATTAAGAGAGATTGTATACACCGGACATAACGCTGTCAAGACCAATCTCCCGCCTCGCCACCTTGAGCAAGGCTACTTTCGCGGTCCTCGCCACGTTCTAGACAAGCGGTCTTGGATCAATGCGGCGTCGAATGATTCCGGTGTCCATCGCGGACCCATGTTCCTGCGCGCCCAGTCGGCGAGTTCCTGACCCCATTCATCCACATGCGTATTCCGGTCGAAGTCGAACACCGTTCTTGCCGAAGCCGAACACGGTAACGCCGCAAGCCGAACACTGTAACGG
>JAUXNU010000056.1 GCA_030682655.1 Actinomycetota bacterium
ACCTTGCTTGCGCCTCCTCGTCGTCGATCGGCCTGACGACTGCGACGCTACACTTTTCGACGACATCTTTACGTGAGGCAACGAATCGGTTTGGACGACATTTCTGGTGAGGCAACTCGGCCCGTTGACGCGACACGGGCGGCTCGGTACACTGCTCGCTAAGGAAGTAACTGTTGTTACAAACTGTCTACAGCGAGGGATAGCTGCAGGCTCGGAGCTTGACAAGTTTGTTGTTCTTCCCACGGGTTGGAGCCGGCACGAAGGCCCGAGTGGGACGGGGAACGCGTCCGACCGTATGAACAGACGCGCGCCTGGTCTCACATCGAACCGAAGTACCGCTTTCACCCGTCGTCCGGGGACCCGGCACAGGATGGAGGTGGTACTTCTTGTTTCCCCGGCGGGTCATGTTTCTCATCCCTGCGATTACAGGGTAAAAGGAGGTTGAGTAGCAACATGGCAATTACCAGACGACAGTTCGTTACGCGCCTCTCGGCGCTGGCGGCTGCTGCGGGTCTGGGCCAGTCTGACCTTTCTCAGGTCACCCAAGCGTTTGCGCACTGGAATGCTGCCGATGCAAGCGGTCTCGTGAAGCCCAAGGTTATTTGGGTCCACGGTGCCGAGTGCACCGGCTGTTCCACGTCCGCCCTCGGACTTCTCGAGGACTACCGCGCAGAGGCTGTACCTGGCACAGGCATCTCTACGGCCGCTGCTTTGACTGCTATTGCAGTCAACGCATCAATGGCTGATCCAGACACCACCCTGACCGGTGGCGTTCTCGACGACCCGCATGGTCACCGTACGCTTGACAAGTACGGTCTTGCACTCGACGGCACCACGTCCGTCACGATCGCCGACGTGCTCATCGACTTCATCGATCTCAAGTACCATGAGACGATCATGGGCATGGGCGGCGACCTTGCTGCGAAGTACCTGTGGAATGAGTACAACAATGACGGCACGGACTTCATACTCGTCGTCGAAGGCGCTGTACAGCCGAGCGATCAGGGCGGCTACTGGGGCGAAGACGGATCCGTTCCGTGGTGCTCCATCGCTGCGACCGATACCGGCCACGAGCTTGCGTTCGACGAGGTCGTCGAGACACTCGCTACTCGCAGCGAATGCCTGGCTACGCTCGCTCTCGGCCAGTGTGCTACCTACGGCGGCTATCCGGGTTGCGTTGGCTCCGGCCTCGTGAAGCAGTCTGACTCCGACTCCATGAGCCAGACCGGCGCGCTCGGTGTCTACGACTTCTTGAAGGACGTCGTCGGCGGTGGATACGAAAAGGTTGTCAACGTTCCCGGTTGCCCGGTGAACCCATGGTGGTTCGTGCTGACGGTCGTTCTGTTCCTGCACGACCTGGCCACCTCGAGCGGCGGCGCCCTCATCGGCACCGACACCTCTGGTCGCCTCAGCAACGTCTACAGCCACCAGCTCCACGGTCGCTACTGCCCGTGGTATGCCGACTACGCCCTGCGCGATTTCGCGGCGTTCCCCGGCGACGATGGCTGCATGAAGGAGATCGGCTGCAAGGGTCTCTACACGATGACGACTTGCGGCATCCACGGTTGGAACGGCATGCAGGGCACGAACGCCAAGCTCACGCTCGCCGGCAATGCCGCTGCGGACCTGTCCTTGAACGAGGCATTCTGCGGCGAGACGCCCGCGGGCGAGAAGACCAGCGGCAACTGCCTCAAGGCCGGATCTCCGTGCATGGGTTGCACGGAAAAAGGCTATCCTGACCGTTTCGTTCCGTTCGTTATCCGCTAGCGAAGAAGGGAGGGAAAATAGATGGCTCAGTATCATGAAGTAGACCCGATTTCACGCATCGAAGGTCACCTGGGAATCAAGGTCGAGCTCGACGCCAGCGGCGAAATCATTGAGGCTAACTCGCACGCCAACCTGTGGCGTGGTTTTGAGAACTTCCTCATCGGCCGTGCCGCGAACGACGCGATTACCTTCACCCAGCGCATCTGCGGTGTGTGTCCGCTGCCTCACGCTACTGCCTCGATGTTCAACGTCGAGTCGGTTCTTGGCGTGAGTGACGGCTACATCACGTGGGAGACGGCGCATGCTACGAACCAGAGCATGAAGGGCGTTCCGGCAAAGGCCGTCCTTATTCGCAACATCGTCTACGCGTGCGAGTTCCTGATGTCGAACATCACGCACTTCTATCACCTGGTCGCTCCGAGCTACGTCCAGGGCCCGGCAATCTCGCCGTGGACCCCGTACTTTCATGACACCCAGTACCATGGGCTTCTCAGAGGTGCGAGCGGCACGGACGCAACTGGCGGTCCTGATGCACACGGCCTCGGCGGCCTCGGTATTCTTCCCGACGCCGATGCGACTGGCTCGACCGATCTGTGGTCGGCCGTCATCACGCAGTACGTCAAGGCACTGCGCATCCGCCGCCTCGCGCTCGAGGCCGGCGCGCTGTTCGCAGGCCGCATGCCGATGGTTGCTTCCTTCGTCGCTGGCGGCGTCACCAACAAGACCGAGACCCAGGCAAGCTGGGAGGCCAAGTGTGACGCGTTCCGCACGATCATGGTTGAGGTCGCGAACTTCTGCGTCCGTGAGTACATCCCGCTCGCTGTTGCGCTCGGCTATCTCTATACGCCGTTCGACAACAACGCTGGCGCCAACGGTTTCGGAGCCGGCTGCGGCAACCTGCTCGCATGGGGTGCGTTCCCGAACACGGGTACCGGCGATGACACGGCTCTCGCCTTCTTGGGTGGCTACAGCATCACCGACGAGTTCGCGCAGGCTGCAGAGACGCACAAGTTCATGGAACAGCGTTCGGACACCACGGGTCTTGCCGATCATGGTGTCGAGTTCGTGAAGAACAACCTTGTCGAGTACATCGTCCGTTCGAACTACAAGGACGAGCTTGGCGAGTTCGACGCAAGCGGCAAGGCATACCCGGGTGGCGTTATCGACGCCAGCGGCAACTTCTCTGCCGTCACGCGTACGATTCCCGACCGCACTGGCTCGGTGGGCCCCTTCACGAGCATGGCCGCAGACAACGATGACGGCTATTCCTGGATGAAGGCTCCTCGCATCAAGTCGGTTGCCGACGGCGAGTACTACCCGATGGAGGTCGGCCCGTTCGCACGTATGAACATCAACGACGCGTACTTCTCGAACAACACCGGCAACGACCAGTACCTGTTCTTGAGGGGTTCTTCTCCGTGGCTAACCGCCTACGGTAGTCTCTACGGCAAGGCCACGAGTGACCCAACAGCTGTTGAGCACGGTGGCGGCTGGTGGGGTCTCGACCCTGACGTGATCGGTCCGGACCTGGCTCACGCCTTGGTTCTTGAGGGCGCAGTCAAGATGTCTTCCGATGGAGCCGCCATCATCGATGATGGTCTGGATATCGTGACAAAGATCCTCACCATGAAGTGTGGCTACTCCACCATGGACCGCCTGCGTGCCCGTGCAATTGAGACCTTCTGGCTCTGCACCTGGATTCTCGGTGGAACGTTCAACAAGGGAACCAGCACGTGGGTTCCGGCTATCGGCACAGCAGTCGGCGATGGCTGGATCAACCAGCTTGAGGCTCTCTACGGTGTGACCGGCTACAAGGCCTACGCTGTTCCCCCCGGCACCACCGTTGGCATGGGTGTAAGCGAAGCTCCTCGCGGTGCCCTGGCGCACTTCGCCTCTGCTTCCTCGGGCAAGATCATCGCCTACCAGTGCGTCGTTCCCACTACATGGAACGGCTCGCCGAAGGACGGCGCGACCGGTGCTTCTGGCACCAGGCGCGGCCCGATTGAGGCTGCAGTTGTCGGCGCCACGTTCGAAGAGGGACTTGCTATCTCAGTCACCAACTTCGAGTCTGGTGACGCTGGCGGCGCAACAGCCGAGAGCGGCGTTGAAGTCCTTCGTATTGCCCAGTCATTCGATCCGTGCATCGCTTGCGCGGTCCACTAGCCGAGAAAGGGAGGTGAATGCTGTGAGAAAATTAACTACTCTGTTTATTGCGGTCATCGCTATCATGCTCCTGTCGAGCGGAGTCGCCTACGCGAACTTCGGTCCTCATGGTGCCTATGTCGATGACACCGATGCTTGTGCTGCTTGCCATAGGGCTCACACGTCCTTCGCTGATCTCGGCTGGGTCGATCTGCAGGGCTACGAGCGCGATAGCGCGTTGCTCGTGTCGGATGCAGACACGATGACCGAGTTCTGCTATGCGTGTCACGGTGACGACGCCATTGGCGCGTCGACCAACGTTGAGTCCGGCGTCTTCGACACCGGCCCCACGACTGCGCTGAACGCGGTTCCAAGTCTTGGCGACTCTCCGCCTACGTCATACAGGTCGTTCTCTTCGTATGACACTACGCTGAACGGCGGTGGCTTCGAGGCTTTGGGCGCGAACCCTGCTGACGTTGCCTCGACCCACGGTATGGAGCAGGACGACGCTCCGATCTGGGCCTCGACGGTCACGGAGATTGTGAGCTTCCGCTGTACGAGCTGCCACGATCCGCACGGTAGCTCCAACTACCGCATTCTCAAGGACAGCCTGCCGAATGGTGTCGTTGGCGGCTACGACGTCAACGATGTGCCCGACCCGTTCGTTATCTCGAACGAGTATGGCTATCCGCAGGGTGGCTGGCAGAAGGCTGAGGCCGGTGTCGTGCAGATGGCTGACTACCGTCCGAGCTACACGTCGTACCTCTGGGCAACCAACGGCAAGAACATGTCCGCATGGTGCGCCGGTTGTCACACTGGCTACGATGTTGCTGTCAGTAACGCCGACTACGCCGGGTATGAGCAGCTCACGCTTGCTGATCTCACCAATCCCACGAATGCCGACGTTGGCGAAAAGGAACGCCATCGCCACCTGGTTGACGTTCCGTTCAACCTGGGCGTTGGTCCCATGCGCGGGCTCAACGTGACGCTGGTCATGGATCCGGGTCTGCCTCTCGAGGCCGGTGCCGACAGCACTGCAGCAAATGGTGGCTATGCTTTTGCGTACTATCAGGACGCAAACACCTGGATGAACGGTGCCAACAACGTGACGTGTCTCACCTGCCACTATGCTCACGGTTCTACCGCGACCATGAGTGGTTGGTCCGTCGCGCAGATGACGCAGGATCCGACTGGCTCGGGCGCCATTGCCCCGGTCAAGGTCCCGTCGACTGCTACTACTCAGGGTGTCGATCCTAACCACTCTGAGGCCCTTCTCCGTTACAACGAGCGCGGCGTGTGCGAGCGTTGTCACAACAAGGGCTAGGTACGAGTTTGGCGCAGGCTCTCTGAGAGTCTGCGAAGAGGGGGTCCCGGGCCTTACGGGGTCCGGGATCCCCTTTGTGTTCGGGCGGTATGATAGTCGTGTTTGGACGCAGTCTGGTGAGAGCTGATTTCAAGGAGATGTTGTTTGTGTCGACGCAGCAGGCAGGCTTCCCGGCTCTTGGATATGTCGCGAATCCGTTTCTTGTTCCCACCAAGGCTGGGATTGCCCCCTGGGAGACGCTCATCGTGGGGAGTTCGGTCAACCGGCTCATGCGTGCCTTGCACCGGGCCGTGGGAAGCGAGAAGCCCCGACCGATCTGGGTCGCGATCAAGAAGGACATCCCGTCCTTCTACGTGTTGCGCGCGAGCAACGCCTTTCTTGCCCAGAGCGCCCGCCCCGGCTCGATTGACGTGCTCGCTCTTGGGATTCCGCTCGAGACGATGCGCTGGGGTCGGACACGCGGCACGCTGACCGAGCTTGCGGAGACGGTCGCTGCGGTCGGTTTCGACCGGACTCTCGGGGCGTGGGCTCTCAAGGCTCTCACGGAGCCCGACGAGACGCTCGACGAATGGGCAGTACTCGATTCCGACGAAGTCACCACGATCGTTGCCGGACTTGAGAGTGATGTTGAGATGACGGTGACGGAGTACTTCGGTGTCGTCGTCTACACACGCTCAGACGACAAGGCGACGGACATCGCGCTGCACAAAGAGCACCTACGCGATCGTGATCAGGAGACCGACCCGGATCGCGAGGACGAAGATGAAGCCGCCGACGAGCACGTCGAGGCACTGACTGTTGAAGACGACGGGCAAGTGCTGATCGACGACGATGATGCCGACCAGGTAGAGGGCTCGGAAGCAGATGAGGAAGCCCCAGAGGGACCGAGGTGGCATCCGGTTGTCGACTACGTCGTGGCGTACACCCGGGCGCACCTGTCTCCCGTTGTCGCACGTGCGATCAAGTCGTACGTCACGGACGGGACGGGTTTCGTTGCCCAGGAGCTCAAGGTCACGAAGGCTCCGCGCAAGACGATTCGTGCCATCACTGAGTTTGCCGACGCGCGCTGGGAACGGGTCGTGGTGCTGTTCAACCGCTTCGATCCCTGGCCGATGATGGACGACGAGGGTCGTAGCGTGGCGGTTGCGGGCCTGTCCGAGCTGCGTTGGGCGCTTGCGGAGCATGCCATCATGGCGCTCATCTTGGAAGAGGGTATCGCTCCCGAACTGGAAGAGCAGTTCGCGGCCGCCGAGCGCGTGGACTGGGACTTTCCGGGTATCGAACGCATCTCGCAGGGAGACATGACCCTCGATCGCGGGGTCATCCAGGAGTGGCTCGATGCCGCAGCTCTCGAGGGAACGTCGCCCATCGATGCCAACGGTCCGGAACTTGAGCCCTTCTACGAGCGCGCGAACAACGACATCGAGCAGTTCGGTGTCGCCGGTGGTGCCGCTTTCGCGGACGCGGCGGGGCGGGGCGCGACCACGCTTGACGAGGCGGCGATTGCTGCAGGCCTCGCGACGCTCGGCGAAGCTGCGGATTCATAAGGACTTTGTAACGCGGTGATACTTGACTGGTCGAGGGGTCCGTCCCATCATCGGAAGATGGAATACCACCCACGGGTGGAGGTTACCGAATGACAGGCAATGCGAGAAACAAGCATGGCTTCAAGCGCTATCTGACACCCCGCGCCCTGACCTGGGCGATGGTCTCGGTCGTTGTGCTCGCGCTCGTCATCTTCGGGGTGGCTGCACTGAGCGCCACGGATGAGGACCCGACCTCGGCGGTCGATCCCGCACTCGATCGGATCACCAGTCTGAATGCGCTGGCATCTGCAGCCCTTGAATCGGGGGAGACAACAGCGGCTCAGGAGTATCTTGCGCGGTCCACCGCTCTCGATCCCGCGAATGCGGAGACGAGGCGGCTCGTGCAGCAGCTACAACAGAAGACCAACACTCCGGAATCGACCACACCCCCCACGAACGACACCACGCACCCGCCCGACGATCCGGAGCCGCCGGCGAGCGACGCGGACTACCTGAAGGCGTACGACAACGTCAAGGTCTTGCTCCCCACGAAGGCGGCGACTGGTTTCGCACTCGGTGTCCCTGATGGCGACTCTTTCAGCGCGGCGGTGTTGTGTCTACCGACGTCCGCGCAAGGCGTGGAGCGCGTCACTCTCACGGTCTTCGATCAGAAGGACCCCGCGAAGGCGAAGGCATTCGTGGACAGCATAGGCAAGGCCTACCCGCTCACGCCTGCGAATGTCACCGTTGGCTCGCTGAAGGGCAAGTACGGAACCGATTCGGGCGGTCTTGGGAGCGTTGCGTTTGCGCGAGGTCGCTTCTCTTTCGAGGTCATCGTGATTGGAAGCGGCGCCTCGGCTGACTCGCTCAAGAGACTTGCGGTCTCGCTAGCCGAATCATTCCCAGCCGCGCGTTAGGCGCGCGACAGTAAGGCGAATCATGACCCTCGGCAGACGTCATCTCACTCGAATCCTCGCCCTTGCGGTAGTCCTGATGATCTCCTCGGGGGCTGCAACGGCTTTCGCGGGCGATCCCCCCGCCGCCCCTGCGACCGTCCGCAGCATCGACTTCGAGTCGGCCATCCCTTCGGACATGAGCATCTGGGGCATCGTCTACACCTTCCCGCCGAAGGACCCCACCGCCTGGTGGGGGAGGATCACCAACCGCAAGTACGCGGGCAGCTACGGCCTGTGGTGCGCGGGAAACGTGTCGGCCAACTGGACCACCTACGGCGGCAAGTACCCGGAGCGCACCCGCGGCATCGCCGACCTCTACCTGCCCCAGCTCGCCGACTACTACTCCTCGGAGTTCTCCTACTACTACTCCATGCCCAGCTACGGCCTGTACGACTCCAGCTCGTTCAACCCTATGTGGTACTCCGAGGCCGACCCGACCGAGAGGGACACGCATCCCTTCCGGCCGACCACGAAGTACGCGGCCTGGTCGCAGGACAGGTGGAACCTCTCCGCCACCGGCAACGACGTCAACCTCTCTCGGGAGTCGGGCTACTTCCGGTTCCAGTTCGTCGACAACGGCGAGGGCTATCTGCAGACCCCGACCACCGGCGAGGGTGCGACGGTGGACAACCTCGTGGTGACGGGCTACAAGTACGGCCCCGTGCGCACGCTCACCGGCACTCGGTCCACCGGCCAGGTCGTCCTGAACTGGCTGCGTCCGTACCGTTCGACGGCATCGGTCACGCTCGAGGAGCGCTCGATCACCTACCGCGTATGGCGCCGCCAGAAGCTGCCGACAGTCGGCGCCTGGGCCGAACTCACTGCGGCGCCGCTCCCTGATGGCACGCTTTCGTTCACTGATACGGCCGCTCTCCCGTTGTCCACGACTCAGGAGTACCGTGTTCACGCATACGACGCCGCGGGATCGACGTATGGCGCGCCCGTCTCTGCAAGTGTCGTGATCTCGTCCGACAGCACGCCCCCGGTGCCGTCGGACAACGTCGTGGCCACTTACACGTCTGCGGCCGTGATCGCCTTGAGCGCCACCGACGTCGGCGGTTCAGGCGTCGCTTCGATCTCGTACTCCCTCAACGGCGCGGGGACCGTGACGGTCGCTGGCGCGAGCGCGACCGTGAACGTGTCCGCCAACGGGAACCATTCGCTCGTCTACTGGGCGACCGACGTAGCCGGCAACAAGTCGCAGAATGTCACACGCACGTTCCGCGTCGACACGATGGCGCCGACCGTCTCCGACGACTGGAAGGCGCTGTACACCGGCCCGGCGACCGTCAAGATCACGTTCTCTGACGCCCTGTCGAGCCCGTCCACGGTCACCTACGTGCTCGACGGTGCCGCTCCGGTGTCCTCGGCCAGCTCGCCGCTCTCGGTGGCAATTGTCGGTGAGGGGACGCACACGCTGGTCTACTCGGCGACCGACGCTCTGGGCAACAAGTCTTCGACGGTCACGCGCGACCTGCGAATCGACAGCACTCCCCCGGTGCCGTCGGACAACGTTGTGGCCACCTACACGTCTGCGGCGGTGATCGCCTTGAGCGCCACCGACGTCGGCGGATCAGGCGTCGCGTCGATCTCGTACTCGCTCAACGGCGCGGGGACTGTCACGGTCGCCGGCGCGAGCGCGACCGTGAACGTGTCCGCCAACGGGAACCATTCGCTCGTCTACTGGGTCACCGACGTGGCCGGCAACAAGTCTCAGAACATCACGCGCACGTTCCGAGTCGACACGACGGCACCGACAGTCTCAGACGATTGGAAGGCGCTGTACACCGGCCCGGCGACCGTCAAGATCACATTCTCCGACGCGCTGTCTAGCCCATCAACCGTCACCTACGTGCTCGACAGCGCCGCCCCGGTGTCCTCGGCCAGCTCACCGCTCTCGGTGGCTATCGCCGGTGAGGGGACGCATACCCTTGTCTACTCGGCGACCGACGCTCTGGGCAACAAGTCTTCGACGGTCACGCGCAACCTGCGAATCGACAGCACTCCCCCGGTGCCGTCGGATGACGCGAACACGCAGGCCGCGTACGAAGGGCAGGCTACGATTCATCTGTCCGCCACGGATACCGGTGGGTCCGGCGTCGCTTCGATATCGTATCGATGGGACACAGGCAACGTTCAGACCGTGGCAGCGAGCACTGCGACAGTGACGCGCACGACGGCCGGCCCGATTACACTTGAATACTGGGCGACCGACGCGGCTGGCAACGTGTGCAGCCACGTGCTCAGGGCGATCTCGATCGTCGCGCCACCGGTGACCGAGCCTGCTACTGCCGAGCGGATCGCCGATGACACGCGGTTCTCCACCGCAGTCGAGATAGCCAAGGAGTCGTGCGATCCGGATGGCAACGGGACGTGGCCGGGCATCACGCACGTGATCGTCGCGAGCGGGGACGACCGGGCGGCAGCCGATCCACTGGCGGCCGCGGGGCTGTGTTGGGCCTACGATGCGCCACTGTTCCTCGTGAGCGCAAGGTCGACGCCCGGCGAGGTCAAGGCGGCGATCAGGCAGATCGCCGTGGCGCGTTCCGAGAGGATCACGATACACGTCGTTGGCGGGCCGGCGTCTGTACCCGACGCGCGAATCTCTGACATCGTGGGATACATGGGAACAGCGCAGTTCGCTCCAAGCGATCGTGTGCTGTCCACCGGCGGACGCTACGATCTTTCCCGTGCGATTGCGTTGCGAATGAAGAGCGTGGCCGATTCGACTCCAGGCAAGACGATGGCGTCTGCCGTGCTGATCGCCAATGGCGCCGACTCGACGAAGTTCTTCGACGCTCTCGCCTTGTCGCCGATCTCGGCCCGTATCGGAGCTCCGATACTGCTCGTGAGTGCGACTGAGGTGCCGTCGGCGACGTCTTCGGCCATCGCGACGTTGAAGCCGACGACCAAGATCGTCGGTGGCGGTCCAAACACGGTTTCTGAGACGGTCCGTGCGAAGCTCGGAGCCGTGCGGTGGTCTGATGCCAACCGCTACAGCACCGCGACCACTATCGCCAAGAAGGCGATCGACGAGAAGCACTGGCTGTCGGCCAGTGTCGTTGGGGTGGCGGCCAAGCTGCCCGACGCGCTCACCGGCGGGAGCATGGTCGGACGCTCGGGCGGTGTGCTATTGCTGACCGACACGGCCAAGCTGTCGTCAGATACCGCGACGTTCCTGAAGGCCCGGAAGGGCTCAGTGACCACGTGCTACGTTCTTGGAGGAGAGAAGTCGGTCTTGCCGTCCGTAAGGACTGCAATCAACAACGTTCTCAAGTAGAGCAACGAAGGAAGTGTCATGATGTCACCTTGGATTCGAGCCCGTATCGTCGTACTTGTGGTCCTCGCGATGCTTGTCGCAGGAGTGCAGACGGCCTACGCCGCCGCACCTCCTACGACCCCTGCGACCGTCCGCAGCATCGACTTCGAGTCCGCCATCCCTTCGGACATGAGCATCTGGGGAGTCGTCTACACCTTCCCGCCGAAGGACCCCACCGCCTGGTGGGGGAGGATCACCAACCGCAAGTACGCGGGCAGCTACGGTCTGTGGTGCGCGGGCAACATGCCTGCCAACTGGACCACCTACGGCGGCAAGTACCCGGAGCGCACCCGCGGCATCGCTGACCTCTACCTGCCCCAGCTCGCCGACTACTACTCCTCGGAGTTCTCCTACTACTACTCCATGCCGAACTACGGCCTGTACGACTCCAGCTCGTTCAACCCCATGTGGTATTCCGAGGCAGACCCGACCGACAGGGACACGAACCCGTTCAGGCCGACCACGAAGTACGCGGAGTGGTCGCAGGACAAGTGGAACCTCTCCAACGTCGGCAACGACGTCAACCTCTCGCGGGAGTCGGGCTACTTCCGATTCCAGTTCGTCGACAACGGCGAGGGCTATCTGCAGACCCCGACCACCGGCGAGGGCGCGACGGTGGACAACATCGTGGTGACGGGCTACAAGTACGGTCCGGTACGCACGCTCACCGGCACGCCCTCGACCGGCCAGGTCGTACTGAACTGGCTGCGACCCTACCGCGCCGCAGGTGCGACCACGCTTGAGGAGCGCTCCATCACCTACCGGGTGTGGCGCGCCTACGATGTGGTCAATCCGTCGTGGACGGAACTCACCACGGTTCGGCTCACGAGCCCGACGTTCACGGACAGCACAGTCGCGGAGGGCACCCGATACCGCTACATCGTCCAGGCGTGGGACGATGGGACCGGTATCGGCTACGGATCGACCACACAGGTCATTGTCACCGCGAGCGGGGGAGGCGGTGGCACGCTGCCTCCGACCGAGGTCGACCGTCTGGCAAGTGACACCCGCTTCTCCACGGCGATAGCTATAGCTCGCGAGGGATTCGACTCGGATCCGGTCGCTGCCGGCACGCAGTGGACGAGTGTCAAGGACGTAATCATCGCATCGGGCGAGGATCGTGCCGCGGCGGATCCGCTCGCTGCGTCCGGGCTCTGTGGCGCGTACGATGCGCCACTGTTCCTGGTCAAGGAGGGTTCGACGCCAAGCGAAGTCAAGATCGCGCTCAAGGAGATAGTCACTCAGAACGGCACTGTGACTGTCCACATCGTTGGCGGGCCGGCATCGGTTTCTGACTCCCGCTACAACGAACTCGTGTCATACGTCGGCTCCGGCAAGCTCATCAAGGATCGCCTGCTTTCGACAGGCACTCGCTATGATATGGCCCGGGCCATTGCTGAGCGCATGAGGTCGCTCAACGGTGGCGTTCCGCCCTCGGCTGTTCTTGTTGCCAATGGTGCGGATCCCGCGAAGTTCTTTGACGCCCTTGCGCTCTCGCCGATTGCGGCGAGCAAGGGCTACCCGATCCTGCTCGTGAGCGCCACAGGCGTGCCTTCCTCCACCGAGTGGTGCGTCAAGACCTACAAGCCGTCGAAGGTCATCATCGGCGGTGGGCCAGCGACCGTTGGTAGCTCCGTGAAGTCGCGGCTCAAGACGCTTGCTGGCGTCACTCCAGAGCAGTGGTACGGGAAGACGAAGTACACCACCGCGCAGGTCATCGCGGACAATGCCGTTTCACGCGGCTATCTCACGCGCAGCGCGGTCGGCATCGCGGCGAAGCTGCCGGATGCGCTTACCGGCGGATCGGTCATCGGCAGGTTCAGCGGCGTGCTGCTCATAACGCCTGGTGACGCGCTTGCGGGCAACGTCAGCACGTGGCTTACTGCGCACAAGGCCGAGATACACAACTGCTACGTCTTCGGCGGGACTGCTTCGGTCAAGCCGACTGTGTTGACGGCCATCACGAACAAGCTCAAGTAGCGAGGTTCGTGCGGCGGCATCAGCCGCTCGCGATACCGCTTTCGAGAGGCGCGCCCATGTGGCGCGCCTCTTCCTTTGTGCCGACGAACTGCCGGAATCGACCGTTGGAACGCCCTCCATCGCCCCAGAATAGCCACTTAGCGACGTCATTCATCGGATTTGGCGTCCTTCTGTCCCATGCGACACACTAATCGGCGCTCAGAGGCCGATGAACGGTATAGGGAAAGCCGTTCAGCGGAAGTGAAGCGCCATGTACACCAGCAAGACATCCGCTCGTCTGGTCGGGGTCGCAGGAGCCATCGCAATCGCGGCCTCACTCGTCTTCGCGGCCCCTGCGACGGCGCGGCTCGTCTCCGACGACAGTGGCGTGAGGTCTGTTCGCTCCGCGACCGCTCGTCCAGCTCTCCGCAGCTCACACGCGGGCAGCCTCGCCGCCGACCACGTGATTGTCCGATTCGCGTCGCAAGCGGGGGTGGCGGCCACCGCTCGTCGGCACGGCCTCGACATCGCGACCGACATCCAGCGCGACATCCAGGCCGGCGACTCGGTCTCCGTTGTCTCGGTCCCCGACGGCACCGATGCAGCTGCCTTCGCAAGCGAACTCGAGCAGGACTCCTCGGTACTGTGGGCTGAGCCCGACTACGTCATGACGGTTGACGCCTACACCTCGACCCCGAACGATCCGGCGTTCTCGGACACGGCCGACTTCTCCAGCGGTTCGCAGGTCTACCCGGACGCGCGGGCCTGGTGGCTCAAGGACCAGGCAGGGTCCACCAAGGCGAGCCTGGTGTGGCCGGACCTGGTTCGTGACGGTGCCGCCGGTCATGCGCGTGCGAGCGGCTCCCAGGTCAAGGTCGCCGTCATCGACACCGGCTTCTACTTCAACCACCCCGACGCCGGCTCCAACATCGTCGCGGGATACGACTACTTCGAGAGCTACTCCTCGGCCACGGGGTTCGTGACCGACGGCGACGTCACTCCGATCGACCCCTCGGCGCCGGGAACCGACATCTTCTCGTCGTCGCACGGGACCTGCATCGCCGGTCAGATCGCCGGAGCGACCGGCAACGGCGGCGGCACGAGCTCGGTCGGCTACGACAACCAGGTCGTCGTCTACAAGGTGCAGGGCCGCTATATGGAAGCGGGCGGCAGCATCCCGGTCGGCGCGGCGGTCATCTTCACGAGTCGAGTCGCCGCGGCCATCCGCGGGGCGGCCGATGACGGTGCCCGGGTCATCAACCTCTCGCTGGGGTCCTCGGCATACTCGCAGACGCTGCAGGACGCCATCGACTATGCGTACGCGAACGGCGTGCTCGTGGTCGCGGCGGCTGGCAACGGCGGCAACAGCACGCTTTCGTACCCGGCGGCCGGCAACAACGTGCTCGCGGTGGGAAGCTACGACCTCGCGGGCGCGAGCGGCACCTCGATGGCCCGCAGCACGTTCTCGAACTGGGGCGAAGGCCTCGACCTCATGGCTCCGGGCCGCATGATCTACGGCTTCATCCTCCCCGGATGGGACGAGGACGGCGCAGGCACCGACAGCCAGCCCGGATACGCCTGGTGGCAGGGCACGAGCATGGCGTCGCCGAACGTCGCGGGCATCGCGGCGCTGGTGTGGCGCTTCGTTCCCGATCTCTCCGCCGACGAGGTCGCCGACGTCCTCACCGCCTCCGCCGAGGACATGGGCGCAGCGGGCTACGACACCGGCACCGGCTACGGCGCGGTGCGGGCGCGCGCGGCAGTCGACGAGCTCGTGCGCCGCTACCCGGTGCTTGCGGCACCGGCGGTCTCGGCGCCGCAGATCGCGGCCGGGGCGCAGGTCGACATCGAGTGGAGCGCCGTCGGCGGCTACAAGGTGACCTACGACGTGCAGCTCGACGGCGAGACCGTCGCGAAGGGCGTCACCGAGCGGAAGCTCTCGCTCCAGCTCGCCGAGGGCGCGCACGTGGTGAGCGTGCAGGCGGTAAGCCCGCGCAACTGGTCCGACTCCCGCAGCACGGGCGTCGCAGTCGTCCGGCTCGACACCACGGCTCCAAGCGCGCCGCAGATTTCGGTGAGCGAGTCCTCGGCCAGCTGGATATGCGGCGAGACGGGAGTGCACGGGCACGAGGTTCGCATCGACGGTGGCGAGATCGTGGCGACGACGGGCCACTGGTACTCGCTCGCGGGGCTCGCGGACGGCGCGCACGTGATCGAGGTGCGCACAACGGACGTCGCCGGCAACGTGGGACCGTGGGGCCGCGTTGATGTCGAGTGGCCGCTGCTCGCAGGGCTCGCGGCTCCGACCGACGTGGCGCGGGTCGCCTCGGCCACGCGCTTCTCGACCGCCGTCGACATCGCGCGCAAGGCCTTCGACCCGGCCGGTGGCCGGACATGGCCGGGCGTCACCGACATCATCATCGCGAGCGGCGAAGACCGCGCCGCGGCGGACCCGCTGGCAGCAAGCGGGCTCGCCTGGGCGTACGACGCGCCGCTCTTCCTCGTGCGGGCGGACTCCACGCCCGCCGAGGTCATCGCAGCAGTGCGCGAGATAGCGAAGGCAAGCGAGCGCAAGATCGCCGTTCACGTCGTAGGCGGTCCCGCGTCCGTACCCGACGCTCGTGCGCGCGAGATCGTTGCGGCAGCAGGAGTCGGTGAGTTCCAGCCGACCGACCGGCTACTTGCGACAGGCAACCGCTACGACCTCGCGCGTGCGATCGCGCTCCGCATGCAGCAGGTCGCGGGTGCAGATGCCGCGAAGGAGCTCCCGGGGACGGTGCTCGTGGCCAACGGCGCCGATCCGGCCAAGTTCTTCGACGCGCTGGCGCTCTCGCCGATCTCGGCGAACACCGGTGCCCCGATCCTGCTCGTGAGCGGCACGCAGGTCCCGGCGGCGACGCGGTCGGCGCTAGCGGCGCTGGCGCCCTCGCGTGTGATCGTCGGCGGCGGCCCGAGCACCGTCTCGGGCGCGGTTGTTCGCTCGCTGCAAGCCGAGCGCTGGTCCGGGGCCACCCGCTACTCCACCGCGATCGCCATCGGCGAGCGCGCCATCGCGGCCGGGATGCTCGAGCCCACCGCGGTCGGCATCGCCGCCAAGCTCCCGGACGCGCTCTCCGGAGGCAGCATGGTCGGCCGCGCACACGGCATCCTGCTCCTGACCTCCTCGGCAGGGCTCGACCCCGCTACCTCGGCGTGGCTCGAGGCGCACAGCGACGACGTCCGCTCCTGCTACGTCTTCGGCGGCGAGCGCTCGGTCTCGCGCAAGGTCGCGGGCTCCGTCAGCCGCGCGCTGCGGTAGCGAGCGCGACGCTTCATCCTCCGCAGTCAGACGCGCTTCGTGCCGCGATCCGCTCCAATCCCGCGCGCACCTCGCCGGTCAGGTACTGCGCTGCCCGAACCTCGCCCGAGTCCAGTCCCAAGAGTGCGACCTGTTCCGGCCCCTTCTCGGTGCACAGAATCAGCCCAATAGGTGCCGAGTCACCAGCATGTCGCTGATGGCGGTCGAGCCAGCGCAGGTACAGCAACATCTGCCCGTAGTCGCCCGGCTCGAGCGGGCGCGTCTTGAGCTCAAGGCCGACGTAGCACCGCATGGTGATGTGGTATAGGAGCAGATCGAGCCGGTAGTCGCGCCCATCGACGGTCATGCGCTTCTGGCGCTCCACGAATGCGAAGCCGACGCCCAATTCGAGCAAGAAGCGCTGCATCTCATCGAGGATCGCACGCTCCAAGTCTGCTTCGCTATGTTTCCTTGCCAGGCTGAGGAAGTCGAGCACGTATGGGTCGTGGAAGGCGAGAGAAGGCTCGACGGTGCCGGTGGCGGCAAGCAACTCGAGATCGGCCGCGAGGCCTTCAGTGGAGCCTCCTGCGGCGAGAGTGCGCTCGTAGAGTTTGGCGGCGATCTTGGCGCGCAGGGTTCGCTTGGACCACCGCTCGTGCACGCAGAATGCGAGGTAGAAGTCGCGTTTGGGCTGGTCGGAGATGGTGAGGAGTTCGGTGATGTTCGTCCACGTCAATATTCTCGCCAGTGGCGAGAATATCTCGGCCTCGGGATACAGTTCGGCGGCTCGCATCATTCTGAAGATGTTCTGCCAACTGTACCCTCGCCCGTAGCGCTCGGTCAGTCGAGCCGCCAGGCGCTTCACGATGTCCTGCCCGTACGCCGCGCGCTCCCCGCCCAGGACTTCCTCACGCACGCGCTTGCCGATGCCCCAATAGAGCATGACGAGTTCGCTGTTGACCGAAGCGGCTGCGCGCTGACGAGCGCTGTCGATGAGGTCGGCGACATCGCCGAAGAGAGTGTCGTCGACGGGCGTCACCGCTCTCAGATCATCGTTACCCATCCTGTCGCCCTTTTGTTCGGAGGTACGCGTCGATTCGTGTGCGCGGTGCGACACTACAGAGATGGCCTTACCGGAATCTGAGCAGAGTCCAACGGCGGCTGGCACCGCGCTGGGAGTCAGACGCGCTTCGTGCCGCGATCCGCTCCAATCCCGCGCGCACCTCGCCGGTCAGGCAATACTGATGATTTCGGCGAAGTGGCTCCGGCTCAACTTACTCGACAGTGTCGAGCAAATCCCACAATCGGGAAACCACGCGGCGAAGCGGACCATCCTCTCGAGATTCTGGCGACTCCACTCCCGTCCGTAGCGCTCCGTGAGCAGCGTGCTGCGGTAGATGGTCATCGTGTCAGTCACGGGCGTATGATTGGGATAAGCAGCCGGACAGCAGAGAGGCGAGCTGCTTTGACCATCGACGATCTCAAACGAGAAGCCCTTCAACTGGATCCTTCGAAGCGGGCCAGTCTCGCTCGGGATATCCTTGTTAGTCTCGATGACCTCTCAGAAGCGGAGGTCGAGCGGCTCTGGCTCGAAGAGGCCGTCCGCCGCGACGAGGAGATGGCTTCCGGCAAGGTGAAGCCGATCCCGATGGACGAGGTCTTCGCAGAACTGCGAGCTACCCGGGCGTGAGCAGGCAAGTAGGATTCCATCCGGACGCCCGAAACGAGATGCGTGACGCGGCGGAATCTACGTCTCTGCGGTCGCGCACACAAGTCGTCGGCCCTTCTACTGGCGAGATCGCGTCTAGCAGCGGTCGTGTGGCACCGGGCAGCAGGGTTCGTGCGTATGCATCTACCGAGGGGCCGTGCTAGATTCGGCTCCGGAGGTTGTCCCCATGAAGCTTCAATTCACGGCTGTGTTCGAGAAGGTACCGGAAGGCTACATCGGCTTCGTCGAGGAGCTTCCCGGCGCCAACACCCAGGCGGAGACTCTGGACGAGGCTCGCGCCAACCTCACAGAAGCCGTCGCACTAGTCCTCGATGCGAATCGTGTTCTCGCAGAAGAGCGCCTCGGCAGCCGGAAGGTCATCCGCGAGCCCCTACGCGTCACCGCGTGAGTTCCGAGCCGTGACGCCGGGCACCCTTCTGCCCCCCCAACGCTGGAGCCGGCGTGCTAGGCTTCCGATATGGGGAATAGGGGGTCTTGTCGGCGTGCCCGACGTGGCCTCGAACGTGCCTGCAACCTGCAAAGGAGTGTGCGTGGCAATCGTGCCAAGGAACAGGACAGTACTCGGAGCCGTTTGCTCGCTTCTCATCGTGCTCTTGCTCGCACCGATGACGGTTGTGGCGCTGCCTGCGCCTGCGCCCGGACGGGCGTCGTCAGGGCTGCGCGGGGGCGTGATCGGGGGCGCGGTCGAGGGTGCGCCTCCCGGGTTCGCCACGCCGCCGGCCGCGACGCCGCCGTCCACCGTGCAACCGTCCGCGACGCCGCCGTCCGAGCCCGAGGCTGACGGCCTGATCGTGCGCTTCAAAGACGCGCGCATCTCGGGCAAAGCGTCGGCCGCGGTGCACGCGCGTGCCGGTGGGCGAGCGGCGCGCAAGATCCGGGGTCTGGCCGGCGCCGAGGTCGTCGAACTCCCCGAGGGAGCCACTCTCGCTGAGGCCGTCGCCGCCTACGAGCGCCAGCCCGAGGTCGCCTTCGTGCAGCCGAACTACATCTCCCACATCGCCGCGATTCCCAACGACACCTACTTCACCGATCTGTGGGGCCTTCACAACACGGGCCAGAGCGACGGTACGACAGACGCCGACATCGATGCTCCCGAGGCGTGGGACATCACCACGGGCTCCTCGGACATAGTGGTCGCGGTCATCGACACGGGCGTCGACTACAACCACCCCGACCTTGCGGACAACATGTGGCGCAATCCCGGGGAGACCGCCGGCAACGGCATCGACGACGACCTCAACGGCTACGTCGACGACATCTACGGCTACGATTTCGTCAACGAAGACGGCAACCCGATGGACGATCACGGTCATGGGACACACGTGTCGGGGACGGTCGGAGCCACCGGCAACAACGCGACCGGCGTGACCGGCGTGAACTGGGACGTCAGCATCATGGCGATCAAGGCGGGCGACAGGCAGGGCGGATTCACGTCGGCCGATGAGATCGAGGCCGTCAACTACGCCCGCGCGATGGGCGCCGACGTCGTGAACTGCTCGTGGGGCGGGTCCGCCGAGGACCTGTTGCTCCGGAGTGCCATCTCCTCGGCAGGTATGACTTTCGCGTGTGCGGCCGGCAACCTGGGAAGGAACGCCGACACCTATCCGTTCTACCCGGCCGCCTTCAACCTCGGCAACATCATCTCGGTCGCCGCAACCGACCGCAACGATGTGAGGGCAAGCTACTCCAACTACGGTGTCACGTCAGTCGACGTCGCGGCTCCGGGCTCGTCGATCTACAGCACCGTGCGCCAGGTCGTCTACGGCACGACGCCGCAGGCCCTTCTGTTCTCCGACAGCATGTCCACACTCTCCAACTGGTGGGCTCCAACCCCGGGTCTCGGTACACCTTGGACGACGACCACGACCTCCTATGTCAGCCCACCGCGAAGCGCGTCGCATATGGGGTACCTCAACGGTGAGGTCGCGGATCTGATACTCATCCCCGAGTTCGACCTGACGAACTCTGGCGCCCTCCTGAGGTTCAACCTCTGGATCGACATGAGCGAGGGTCCCGACCCGAACTCGTTGGCCGACGATGACATCATCCTGCTGTGGGTGTGGGATCCCTCGAACCCGGCAGGTTACGAGTGGGTGCCCTACTACTACTTCACCGGCAACTCCGGCGGCTGGGTGCCCATTGAGATACTGCTGAACGACTTCGGCAGTTTGAACGGGGTCTCGATCGCCTTTCAGCTTCGCGGCGCCAACGCGAGCCTTCCCGGCCAAGGAGTGCGCATCGATGACGTTCAGATCTACTCGACTGCTTCCAGCGGGTGGCAAAGCGTGTACGGCTACAGCTCCGGCACGTCGATGGCCACGCCGCACGTCGCCGGCCTCGCGGCGCTGATGCTCGCCCGCAATCCCTCGCTGACAACCGCGCAGATTCGCAGCATCATCTTCGGCACCGTGGACAAGAAGGCCGGACTGACAGGCGCTATCGCCACGGGCGGCCGTGTCAACGCCTACAAGGCCGTCGTGGAGTCGGTCTACTCGCCTCCGGTGGTGACCGACAACGCCGCAGCGTACTACCTGACGCAGCCCGCGGTCATTCGCCTCACCGCGACCGACACCGCCTCCGGAGTGGCGAGCATCGCCTACAAGGTGGACGGGGCGGCGACACAGACGGTTCCTGCGTCAGCTGTCAACGTCTCGGTCTCGAACAACGGCTCGCATTCGATCCGCTACACGGCGACGGACAAAGTCGGCTACACGTCCGTTCCGGTCACCACGAGCTTCATCATCGACACGATCGCACCGACCGCCTCGCATACCCCCGTGACACCGCTGTACTCCTCCACCCCGGTAACGGTTACCCTCGACGGGGCTGACACCGGCGGCTCGGGCTTCGCGTCCATGAACTGGCAGGTGGACGGAGGTGCGCCGCAATCGTCTCCGACGACGCCGGTGGTGGTCCCGCTTTCGACCGAGGCTGCTCACACCGTCTCGTACTGGACCATTGACAACGCGGGCAACACGTCGGTGGTCGGCAGCGCCGCCGTGACGATCGATGCGACGGCGCCGGGGCTCTCGGACGACGTCGTGGCCTCCTACGAGCAGTCCGCGACGATTCACCTGTCGGCGACCGATGGCGTGTCGGGTGTCGCCGAGATCGCCTACCGGCTCGACGACGAAGCGACACAGACTGTCGCCGGGTCGGCAGCGAGCTTCCACGTGGACACGGGCAATGCACATCACCTTGTCTACACGGCGACTGACCGGGCGGGCAACGTGGCGCCGGCTCAAGAGCACGACTTCATGATCACGGGAGCCCTGCCCAAGCTGTACCATCTGCCGGGCACACCGCTGTACTCTCCGCTCCCCGTCGACGTGACCATTGATGCATCGTATCTCGGTGACTTCGGAATTGGCTCGATACACTGGCAGGTGGACGGGGGGCTAGAACAGTCCTGGCCAGGCGTTCCGGCGACGGTGTCCGTTGCCGGCGAAGGTCAACACACGGTCTCGTACTGGGCTGTGGACGGGGCCGGCTTCCTGACAGTGCCCAAGACCGCCGACGTTACCATCGATTCGATTGCGCCGACCGCATGGACGAACGTCTCCTCCACCGCACGCTACGCCGATGCGGCGATTGTGAACATCTCCACGTCCGACGGCATGGGTTCGGGCGTTGCCAGCGTCAGCTATCGCTGGGACGATGAGACCACCGTCACCGTGGCGGGCTCCTCGGCGACGGCGCCGACCTCGAAGCCGGGCGCTCACGTGCTTCGCTACCGGGCAGTTGACCGCGCCGGCAACGTCGTGGAGGGCTCGAAGTCGATTGTCGTCTACGCGGTCAAGCGGCTTGCCGATGCGACCCGCTACTCGACAGCGATCAAGATCGCCCGCGAAACGTTCGCGCCGGCCGGCTCGCCTGCATGGGCCGGCGTGACCGACGTCGTCATCGCGTCGGGCGAAGACCGTGCAGCTGCCGACCCATTGTCCGCCGCCGGACTGTGCTGGCTCTACGACGCGCCGTTGTTCCTGGTCTCGGCCAAGTCGACACCTGCCGAGGTGAAGGCGGCCATACGCGAGATCGTGCAGGCAAACGGCGCAGTGACGGTGCACGTGGTCGGAGGCACGACCTCGGTGCCCGACGCGCGGGTCGCCGACATCAAGGCCGCGTGCGCGCCATACGGGACGGTCACGAGTGCGCGGGTGCTCGCCTCGGGCAACCGCTACGACCTCGCAGCGACGATCGCGCGCAACGTGAAGAGCGAGGCGGCGGCTCACGGCAAGACGATTCAGAGCGCCGTGTTCGTCGCCAACGGCGCCGACCCGGCGAAGTTCTTCGACGCGCTTGCGCTGTCACCGATCTCCTCGGCCAAGGGGGTGCCGATCCTGCTCGTCTCGGCGACGAGCGTCCCCTCGGCCACGAGAAACGCACTCGTCGACCTTGCGCCCGCGGAGGTCATCGTGGGCGGCGGCGTGGCGACCGTGGACCCTGCGGTGTACAAGGCCGTTGGTGCCGACGATCGCTGGTCCGGCTCCACGCGCTACACGACTGCGATCGACATCGCGAACAACGCGCTTGCTCGCGGCTGGCTGAAGGCCACCCCGGTCGCGCTTGCCGCCAAGCTCCCCGATGCGCTCACCGGAGGGTCGATGGTCGGCCGCGAGGGCGGCGTTCTCATGCTGACGGGCAAGTCAGCGATTGATTCTGCAACGGGTTCCTGGATAAGCTCTCACAAGGGGCCGATCGGATCCTGCTACGTGCTCGGAGGTACTGCTTCGGTCAGCGTGAGCGTGGTTACGGCCGCGCGCAATCTTCTCAAGTAGCGCTCGGGGGGAATCGCTCCCCCGCCAAGACACGGATGGGGACACAGATGAAGCGAACGACCTTCCGGCCCGGCGGTCGTACCCGCGCCGCGTTCTCCTCGGCGATGGCCGCTTTGACGCTGGCCGTGGTCTGCGCGTCGGTGGCTACCGCTTTCGCGGTGCTCGCACCCGATGCGTACGAGCCCGACGACACCTACACGGCTGCGGCCACGATCGCCGTCGCGACCCCCCAGGTGCACACGCTGTTTCCTGCGGCCGACTACGACTGGGTCACGTTCGTGCCAACGGTAGACCAGCCGTACGACATCCGCACGTCCTCGGCAGGGGGCGTCGATGTCGACACGCTGATCACGCTCTACGTCGACGACGGCGCTGGCGGGATCACGTACGTGACCGAGAACGACGACTTCCTCGGGCCCTACTCCCGAATAGCCTGGACGCCGAGCACCGACGCGACGGCATACGTCGAGATCACGCATGTGGACACGCCGGGTGGCGGCGGAGACCCCGGCGACTATGAGGTCGCCGTGTACGACCTCGTGCCGGGTATCGCGGGCACGGTCACCGAGCAGGGGAGCGGCAACCCGCTCTCCGGCATCGACGTGACCGCCTATCACTACGAGGCGGGCATCTGGTTCGAGGACGCGTACGCACAGAGCGGCGCTTCCGGAGCCTATGGGCTCACGGACCTGGGAACGGGAAGCTACGCGGTCGGTTTCGTTGATCCGTCCGGCGTCGATGGGTATCACGTGCCCGAGTTCTACGACGACGTTTCCGGCATCGACGATGCGACGCTCGTGGCGACCACTGAGTTTTCGACGGTTTCGGGTGTCGACGCGGCCCTGACACGCCTTGGCTATCTCGCGGGCACCGTGCGGGCGGAGGCCACCGGGCTTCCGCTTGCGGGCATGCGCGTGACCGCGTACGCGAAGCCGGGATCGAGCTGGATCTCGGTGGCAACGACGTCGACCGGCACCGATGGCACCTATCGCGTTGAGTCGCTCACGACCGGAACCTACCGGCTCAGGTTCAGCGACCCTGCGGCCGTCCCGGGCTCGCGGACATTCTACGTGTCCCAGTACTACGACGAGGTGTTGGATCTGGCCGGCGCCCATGACATCGAGTTGACGGCCTCGGGCTTCGTTGAGGGACTGGATGCGGATCTGGGCCGCGCCAGAGTGGCCCGGCTTTCGGGTCCCGATCGCTACACGACCGCCGTCCGAATCGCGCGGTACGCGTTCGATCCCGATGGCGACAAGAGCTGGCCCGGGGTGGAGCACGTCATCATCGCTTCGGGAGAGGACCGCGCGGCCGCCGACCCGCTTGCCGCTTCCGGGCTGTGCTGGGCCTACGATGCTCCACTCTTCCTCGTGAGCAGGTCGAGCACCTCGGCGCAGGTCAAGGACGCCATCGTCGAGATCGTGAAGGCCCGCGGCTCCGTCGAGATCCACGTGGTTGGCGGTACGGCGTCCGTTCCCGACGCGCGCATCGCCAACATCAAGGCGGCGGCCGGTCCGTACGGGCTGGTGACGGCCGAGAGGCTACTGTCGGGTGGGAACCGCTACGACCTCGCCCGCGCCATAGCCGTCAGGATGAAGCAGGTTGCGGCGCTCACCGGGCGCAGCCTGCCCGGCACCGTGCTCATCGCCAACGGGGCCGACCCGGCGAAGTTCTTCGACGCGCTCGCGCTCTCTCCGATCGCGACTGACATGGGTGCTCCGATACTGCTCGTGGCCAAGGACAGCGTGCCTGCCGCCACCACAGCGGCCCTGAAGACGCTGGCGCCGACGCGTGTCATCGTCGGCGGTGGACCTGCGACCGTGTCTGCTGCCGTCAAGACCGCAGTCGGCGCGACCGGCCCGGACGACCGCTGGTACGGCGCGACGCGGTACTCGACCGCCTCCACAATCGCCTCCAAGGCGATCAGCGCCGGGTGGCTGTCGCCGGGAGTTGTCGGACTCGCTGCCAAGCTTCCCGACGGCATGACTGGCGGCGCTATGGCCGGTCACCTCGGCGGCGTGCTGCTTCTGACGCCGAAGTCCCCGCTTGCGGCAGAGTCGGCGGCCGTGCTCACCTCACACCGGCTCGGGGTCGAGCAGTGTCTGCTCCTTGGCGGTCCGGCGTCCATCGCCGAGACGGTAGTAGAGTCGGCCGCGGCGAGGTTGCGCTAGCCGACGCAGCCGGCCCAGGAGCCTCTCGTCTTCGGGAGGGGGGTGACTAGATGACTAGGTGGAGCCAAAATGGTTGGCCGGGCGCGCACACCCAAGCCGCTGATACCCTCGAGCTCGAGGCCAACCTGCGTGAGGTCATCGGGATGCTGCTCGAAGACGGTGAGCCGCAGCTCGAGTCGGAATTCTTGGACGTTCGCAGCATCCAAGTCGCCTGACAGTGGGCACGGTTCCGGTCCTCAAGGCTCGAGAGGTCGTTGCCCTCCTCATCTCTCTCGGCTTCGCAAGATCGTGGCTGATGTCCGCATGACGCTCGACGAGTTCCTTGCTGTGCGATGAGAACGTCCGCACGCCCCGCGGAGCGCATTGACGGGCGCCACCGCACACGGCTACGCTGACCATCTAGGGAGCGGTCATCGACCGTCCCGATTGACATCGGTCTCTTCGTTGCGCACGACGACGGGACCTCGCGGCCGGACATACGTCCTGGCCGTCCATACCTCCGAGTCCGGAGGGCCTACCACGCTCGCGGCCTGTCGCGCGGCGTCACGGTCACCGGACCGATAGGGCCGGCGGGGAAACCTTCCGACCTCCCGTGTTTGGAAAGGAGACCGAGTGAACGTGCGTATAGGTGCGCCTCGAATGAGGCGCGCGGTGGGGTGTGTGGTCGCCGCAGCACTCGCGCTCTCGCTGGTCGGGTGCGCATCATCTACCGGGGACGGAACGTCCTCGGACAAGGCCGCCGACACGCCCGGCGAGATCATCCTGGCGTCGACGACCTCCACGCAGGACTCCGGGCTCTTCGACGTCCTCATCCCGGCCTTCGAGAAGGCGAATCCGGCCTACAAGGTCAAGGTCGTCGCCGTGGGTACCGGGGAGGCGCTCAAGCTCGGCGAGACAAAGGACGCCGATGTCTTGCTCGTCCACTCCAAAGCTGACGAGGAGAGGCTCGTCGAGGCCGGCTTCGGTGTCGAGCGCCGCGACGTCATGTACAACGACTTCGTGCTGGTGGGACTGGAAGCGGATCCGTCCGGCGTGAAGGCCGCCGCAGATCTACCCGGCGCCATGACTGCCATTGCAGCGGGAAAGGCGCCGTTCATCTCCCGCGGCGACGACTCCGGCACGAACAAGAAGGAGCTCAAGCTCTGGAAGGCCGCGAGTATCGCCACGCCCACTCCTGACGCGCAGAGCTGGTACGAGTCGACCGGCCAGGGCATGGGCGAGACGCTCACCATCACAACGAACAAGGGTGGCTACACGCTTGCCGACCGTGCGACGTACCTGTCGATGGAGGACACGCTCGACCTGGTTATCGTGCGTGAGGGCGACAAGGACCTGCTCAACCAGTACGGAGTCATCGTTGTCACCGATGCGGCCAACCAGGAAGGTGGCCAGGCGTTCTTCGACTGGATCCTGTCCGAGGAGGGCCAGACGGTCATCGGCGACTACGGGACCGAGGAGTTCGGCCAGCCGCTGTTCATTCCGAACGCACAGTAGGGGCGGCGGGCAACCGGGCGCGAGCGACGAAGGAGGCGAACCGGCAGTGCAGATCTACATCGATGCGATCGTCGAGGGCTGGCGCCTGCTGGTCACGGGCGCGCTCGATGTCTGGAGCATCGTGATCGTGTCGTTTCGCGTTTCCGGCGCGGCCACGCTCATCGCGCTCGTGCTGGGGGTGCCGGCAGGGTTCCTCCTTGGCACGTACAGGTCGGTGAGCAGGCGCGTGGCGCTCGTTCTCGCGAACACGGGCATGGGCCTGCCTCCGGTCGCCGTGGGGCTCGTGGTGGCGATGACGCTGTCGCGCCATGGGCCGCTCGGGGAGCTACGTCTGCTGTATTCACAGCCCGCGATGATCATCGCCCAGGTCATCATCGCTCTGCCGATCGTCGCCGCCGTGACGGCGGCAGCGGTATCGTCGGTCCCCCGGGAGCTGCGTCTGCAGGCGCGCTCCCTGGGAGCTTCTCCGCTACGCGAGATGGCGCTCACACTGGCCGAGGCACGCATGGGGTTGCTCGCCGCCGTCGCCGCGGGATTCGGCTCGATCATCTCCGAGGTGGGCGCGGTGATGATGGTCGGCGGCAACCTCGCCGGCGAGACCCGCGTCATGACCACCGCGATCGTGCAGTACACGCGTATGGGGCGCTACGGGGCAGCGTTCGCGCTCGTGGTGATCCTCGTGTCGATCGTGTTGGCGGTCAACGTGCTCATCACCGGAATCCAGACTTCCGCCGAGCGCTACGAGGGAGGGACGCGATGAACGTCGGTCTCTCCCTGGGAGCGCTCGGTCTGCGCCGCGACTACCGTGGCGGCTTCTCGCTTGCGGTCGACGAGCTGCATGTCCCCGCGGGCAGCACGCTTGCGCTGCTGGGGCCGTCTGGCTCCGGGAAGTCCACGCTGCTGTCGCTCCTTGGTCTGCTCGAGAAGCCGGACGCGGGCAGTGTGCAACTCGACGGGCGAGAAGTCACCACGCGCGACCATGAAGCCCGGCTCTCGATGGCGGCCGTCTTCCAGCGCCCGTACCTCATCAAAGGCACGGTGGCGGCCAACGTCGCCTACGGCCTCGCCTTGCGCCGTGTACCTGCCGAGGAGCGTGCCCGCCGCGTCGATGCAGCTCTCGAGCGCGTGGGGCTGGACGGCCTCGGCGATCGTGCGGCGGCGGCACTGTCGGGCGGCGAGGCGCAGCGGGTCGCACTCGCGCGCGCGCTCGTGCTCGAGCCGCAGGTGCTGCTGCTCGATGAGCCGCTAGCCTCACTCGATCCGCTGCTGAAACGCCAGCTCACCGGCGAGTTCGCGTCGATTCTGCGTAGCAGCGGCTCCACTGTCGTCTGGGTCACGCACGACCAGGATGAGACGCTGGTCGTGTCGGACTCGATTGCGGTCATGCGCGACGGGAGAATCGTGGCCCACGGGCCGACCGAGGCCGTGATGGCGCTGCCGAAAGACGAGTGGACGGCCAAGTTCCTTGGCCAGGAAGTTCCGATTCGCGGGCGCGTGGCGTCGGGGGGCGAAGGGCTCGCCGAGATCGTGTGCGGGTCCGCGACGATCCTCGCGGTGTCCGACGCCGAACCCGGGACCGAGGTGCTTGTCGCGGTGGCGCCGGAGGACGTGGTGCTGTTGGCGGGCGATGCGGAGATGCCGCCCTCCTCGGCAAGGAACAGGCTGCGCGGGTTCGTCGACGAGGTGTCGCCGCGCGGCAGCACGTGGCGCGTAGTCGTCCAGATTGACGGGGTGCGCATCGCCTCGGTCGTGTCGCGGGCGGCGCTGGCGGAGATGGGACTTGCCCCGGGCGCTGCGGTGCAGGTGCTGTTCAAGGCAACGGCGGTCCGCGTTCGGCGGGTCGAGACGGAGCGCGTCGAGTAGAATACGCATCACTGTCGTACGTATAGGGTGGTCGCTGATGGGACGAAACGATAGCGTGCAGATGCTCCCGCTCACCGCGGCGGTGCTCGCCGGCGGGCGCTCCTTGCGCATGGGCGTCGACAAGACGCTCTTGACCGTCGACGGCGAGCCGCTTGTCGGGCACGTGATCGATGTCGTTGGCGAGGTGTGCGAGCAGGTCATCGTGGTGACGAACCGGCCCGAGGCTCTCGATGATGTCGCCCTGCCACCCGACGTTGCCGTCGTGACCGACGAGATTGCGTACCAGGGCCCCCTCGGCGGTCTTGCGACCGCGCTGGCGGCGGCCGGGCACGAGTGGGTGCTTGCGGTTGCCGCCGACATGCCGTGGCTGCAGTCCGGCGTGGTGCGCGCGCTGTGGGCGGCGCGCGAAGGCGTCGACGCCGTCGTTCCCGTAACCGAATCCGGGCTCGAGCCGCTGCTCGCTCTCTATCGCGTCGAGCCGTGTCTGCCGGCGGTGCGCGCAGCTCTTGCGAGCGGTCGCAGGCGAGTTGTGGGCTTCTTCCCGCAGGTCAACGTGCGCGAGATCCCGACCGAGACGCTGCGCGCGGCCGACCCCGGTCTCCTGAGCCTCGTCAACGTGAACACGCCCGGCGACCTCGCCGAAGTGCGCGCAGCCGCCTCGGATATCGCTGCTGCCGAGGATCGCGCTCCCGGCCGCTCGCGCGACGTGCGGTTGCAGATCGTCGAGGTCGGCACGCGCCGGTCGCGTGGGATGCCGTCCGAGCGCCCCATCACGCTGCATATGAACGACGTCGAGATCGCCACCATTCAGGCCAGCCCGGAGGACCTTGAGGAGATGGCGGCCGGCTTCCTCCTCGCCGAGGGGCTCATATCCGATCGCGACGCACTTACGGGCATCGACACCGATGTGAAGCGCGGGATGGTCTACGTGAGCACGACCGAGGAAGTGCCGGACGATATGGTCCACAAGACCCGCTACGTCACCAGCGGCTGTGGCAAGGGCGTGACCTTCTCGACGATCGGCCACGCCCGAGATCTCGCCCACATCGAGTCGGACGTGCTGGTCGACAGCGAGGCGCTCTACGCGATGATGGGGCAGATGGCCCGCGCGGCCGAGCGCTATCGCGACTCCGGAGGCACGCACGCGTGTGCGCTCGGGCGCGACGGCGAGGTCGTGCTCGTGCGCGAGGACGTCGGTCGTCACAACGCGCTCGACAAGCTCCTTGGCAAGGCATGGCTCGATCGCATTCCGACAGACGACGCCGTACTGCTTACCACCGGCCGCATCTCCTACGAGATGGCCGTCAAGGCCGCCAAGTCCCGGGTTCCCATCGTCGTGTCGCGCACCGCCGTCACCGACCTGGCCGCCGATATCGCCGCGGAGCTGGGGATCACCGTCGTCGGCTACGCGCGCGGCGGCAAGCTTGTCGTCTACACACACCCGTTTCGGGTGCGCATTGCCGAGGAGGACTAGTGGGCGTGCCAAAGACCATGACCGTGGAGGAGGCCCGCGAGCTCGTGCTTTCCGGCGTGCCGCGGCTCGAAGCCGAGCAGGTCTCGCTCATCGACGCTCTCGGCCGGGTGCTAGCGACCGACGCTGTGAGCGACATCGACGTCGCGCCGTTCGACAACTCCGCGATGGACGGGTTCGCGGTACGTGCAGCCGACACGGCTGGCGCGACCGCGGATGCTCCGGCCGAGCTCGACGTCGTCTCGCTGATTGCGGCAGGCGACTTCTCCGACCGCGAGATCGGTCCCGGTGAGGCCGCGCGCATCATGACCGGCGCGCCGGTACCGCCCGGGGCCGACGCGATCGTGATGGTAGAGTACTCGCGTGCGCTGACCGGCGACGGCGGCGTGGGGTCCCGGGTCGTTCTCGAGCGCGCGGCGGCCTGCGGCGATCACATCAGGCGTCGCGGCGAGGAAGTACTCGCCGGGGACATCGTGATGGCAGCGGGCGAAGTCATCGGCGCTGCGGGAGTCGGCCTGCTCGCCTCGACCGGACACGCTACCGTCGCGGTCTATCGCCGTCCACGCGTGGCGATACTCTCGACCGGCAGCGAACTCGTCGAGGTCGCCGAGACACCCGGGCCGGGCAAGATCCGCAACTCGAACTCGTACTCGATCGCCGCGCAGGTCATTGCTGCCGGCGGCATCCCCGTGCGTTACGAGATCGTCCCCGATGACCTCGAAGCCACGCGTGCAGCGTTCGCCCGCGCCGCCGAGGAGACCGACTACATCACGACCAGCGGCGGCGTCTCCGTCGGCGACTTCGACTACGTGAAGCCGGTTCTCGAGGAGATGGGCGAGCTGGCGTTCTGCAAAGTCGCGATGCGCCCGGGCAACCCGCAGACGATGGGATCGATTAGCGGCGTGCCCTTCTTCGGCCTGCCCGGCAACCCCACCAGCACCTATGTCGGCTTCGAGGTCTTCGTGCGTCCGGCGCTCCGGCTCATGCAGGGATTCTCGGCGCTCGACCGCCCGGTCACGGTTGCCGCGCTCGCGCACGATGTCCGCAAGAAGCCCGACCGCCGCTACTACTATCGCGCTCGCATCGAGCCCGCCGCCGCCGGTGCCGCACTACCCACAGTGGCGCTCACCGGCAGCCAGTCCTCGGCACTGCTGACCGCCGCGCATCGCGGCAACTGCCTCATGGTCCTGCCGGAGGGCGAGTCGCATTTCGCCGCTGGCACGCAGGTCGCATGTATGAGACTCGACATGGAAGAAGGGACGCCGCTATGAGCTCCGGAGCACCCAAAGAGGTCGACCCCCGCTGGGCCGAGCAGGTCACGTCCGAGCTGACCGAGGCCGTGACGGCCAAGGCTGCCGACGGGCGCGTCAACTGCGCCGTGCTGCGCAAGCTCGCCGAGGATACCGGCGTGCTCTACAAGGTCGCCGGTGCCGCAGCCGACCAGGCGGGCATCAAGGTCCACAACTGCGATCTGGGCTGCTTCTAGCGCCTCACTGACGGCAGTCCCGACACTACGACAGGACAACACGTGACAGATCGTCACATACCCGCACACACGGGCGACCTCCGCATCCCGGTCGTGTCCGTCGTCGGCAAGTCCGACTCGGGCAAGACCACCTTCCTCGAGAAGCTCATCGCCGAGCTGACCTGCCGAGGATGGCGCGTGGGGACCGTGAAGCACCACGTGCACGACTTCGACATCGACGTGCCGGGCAAGGACTCGTGGCGTCACGCGCACGCGGGTGCTGCCGTGACCATGATCAGCGCTCCCGACAAGTTCGGGCTCATCCGGCGGGTCGAACGCGAGCTCACCCTTCCCGAACTCGTCGAGCAGGTCGGCGACGTGGATATCCTGCTCACCGAGGGCTTCAAGCGGGCGGGCAACGTGCGCATCGAGGTCTGCCGCGCCGCGCGCTCCCGGGAGCTCATCTGCGCCGCCGAGGAGCTGTACGCCGTTGTGACCGACCAGCCGGATCTCGTGCCGGAAGGCGTTGCGGCCTACGGGCTCGAGGACGCATCCGCGATCGCCGACGCGATCGAAGCCGATTTCCTTGGCGGTGGTCGGTGATGGCCACCGACGCGCACGGGCGTCGCATAGACTACCTGCGGATCTCGCTTACCGACCGGTGTAACCTGCGTTGCGTGTACTGCATGCCCGAGGAGGGTGTGGCCTGGAAGTCTCCGGAATCGATCCTGACGCTGGAGGAGATCGAGCGGTTCGCGGGAATCGCGGTGGGCGAAGGCATCGGCAAGATCCGACTCACCGGAGGCGAGCCGCTGATCCGGCGCGGCGTGGTCGACCACATCCGGCGGCTGAGGGCGATCACCGGTCTCGAGGCGATTGCGCTGACCACCAACGGCACGCTTCTGCCGCGGTTTGTCGCCGATCTGCATGCCGCCGGGCTTTCCCGCGTGAACATCTCGCTCGACTCGCTCGACCCCGAGGTCTTCGCGACCATCACCCGTGGCGGGCACCTCGCCGACGTGCTTGCCGGCATCGACGCGGCGCTGGCAGCGGGCTTCGATCCGGTGAAGATCAACGTCGTCGTTGTGCGCTCGCTGGGCCAAGACCTGCTCGACTTCGCGCGACTCGCCCAGGACCGCCCGCTGCACGTGCGCTTCATCGAGTACATGCCGGTCGGCGACGATGCCGAGGAGGGTGCGGGCTGCGCGGGCGACGGCGGAGATTTCCACTGGACGCGGGCCGACCACATCCCCAGTGACGACGTCCTCGGTGAGCTGCGCGTGCGGGGCGCGCGAGCCGGGTTCGGCGAGCTCGTGCCGGTGGCCCGCGACGCCGCTCCCGGCGGGTGGGGGCCGGCGCGCTACTTCCGGTTCGAAGGGGCTCGCGGTACGCTCGGGGTGATTTCCCCGCTGTCGCACCACTTCTGCGGGGAGTGCAACCGCCTGAGGCTGACCGCCGACGGCATGTTGCGCACCTGCCTGTTCTCGGACGAGGAGATCGACGTGCGCTCCGTGCTTCGCGGCGGCAGCGACGACGATGTGAGAGACGTCGTTCGCGCGGCGCTTGCGGCCAAGCCCGCGAGTCACAGCGAGCGCATAGGGACACTGCGGCGCATGTCGCAGATCGGAGGCTGACGATGGCTGGCACGATCCCGGATGGCGCCACCCGCGAACCTGGCGAGGGCGCTCCTCGGCTTAGCCATGTTGACGAGTCGGGAGCCGCGCGCATGGTCGATGTGGGTGCCAAGGACGTGACGCGCCGTGAGGCGGTCGCGGCGGCCTTCGTCGAGATGCGCCCTGAGACGCTCGAGATGATTGTCGCCGGCGACGCCCCGAAGGGCGACGTGCTTGCAGCCGCGCGTATTGCGGGCATCATGGCCGCCAAGCGCACGAGCGAGCTCATTCCGCTGTGCCACCCGCTCCCCATCACGCACGCGTCCGTGACGCTCGAGCCACAGCGTGGAGAGCGCACGGGGGTCGCGATCATCGCGACCGTTGCCGTGGAGGGCCGTACCGGGGTCGAGATGGAAGCGCTCACGGCCGCGGCGGTCGCCGGACTCACCATCTACGACATGTGCAAAGCGGTCGATCGCGGCATGGTCGTGACCGGCGTCGGGCTGCTGCGCAAAGAGGGCGGCGCGAGCGGGCTTTGGACCCGCGAGGAGGGTGCGCTGTGAGCGAAGACGCGCTCAGTCCCCGCGACGCACCCGCAGGAGTCACGCTGCCCGGTCCGGGCGAGGTCGTCTCGGTGAACATCTCCGAGCGCAAGACCGTGCGCAAGCCCCCGGGCACGGCAGGTACGCTTGTGTTCGACCGTGGCTTCAAGGACGACGCCCACGCAGGTGACTGGCACCGTCAGGTATCACTGCTGGCAATCGAGTCCATCGGCACCATGGTCGCCAAGGGGCTCGACGTCGGGCCGGGGGACTTCGCCGAGAACATCACGACTCGCGGCATCGACCTGCTTGCACTGCCGAT
This sequence comes from Actinomycetota bacterium, assembly GCA_030682655.1. NCBI lineage: Bacteria > Bacillati > Actinomycetota > Actinomycetota bacterium. Next base: position 33,719 of record JAUXNU010000056.1, read on the forward strand.
CGGCAGCGTATTCGCCATCGGTGACGACGCGGTTCTCGAGGTCAGCCAGATCGGCAAGGTGTGCCACACGAAGTGCGCGATCTACTACCAGGCCGGCGACTGCGTCATGCCCCGGGAAGGGATCTTCGGGGTCGTGCGCGAGCCCGGTGCGGTCCGTGTCGGCGACCGCATCAAAGTCGTCTCCCTCGGCGACGGCACGTGCGACCGGACGCCAGAAGAAGCCGTCCGCGAGTTTCAGGAAGAGTCCGCCAAGGAGGCCGCGCTGCGCGAGCGCGCGGCCCAGGTCGGTTTCGAGACAGAGGAGTGACGACGTGGCGCAGCTGCGCGTAGGGATATTGACGTGCTCGGACAGCCGCAGCAGTGGCGAGGCCGAGGACACGGCCGGCGCCGCGCTCTCGGAAGCGGTGAGTGAGCTCGGCTGGGACCCGTTCGCGTGTGCGATCGTGGCCGACGACGCGGGTGTCATCGCGGCCGCCATCGGCCGGATGGCCGAGGACGGCGCCGACATCGTGCTCACCTGCGGGGGCACCGGCTTCGGCCCGCGCGATGTCACGCCCGAGGCCACGCTCTCGGTCTGCGACCGGGCCGCACCCGGCATCGCCGAGGCCATCCGGGCGCAGTCGATGGCCGTCACCCGACGCGCGATGCTTTCGCGTGGCGTGGCCTGTCTGCGTGGGAAGACGCTCGTGGTGAATCTGCCCGGCAGCAGACGGGCCGCACTCGAGTCATTCGGGTTCGTGGCCGACCAGCTCGAGCACGCGGTCGACATGATGGCCGGAGGCGGCCACGGGTGAGCGACCGACAGCCAAAGCAGCGCGCAGTCCACTACTTCGATCACGCTGCCACGTCCTGGCCGCGGCCGCCGGAGGTCGTGGAGGCCGTGGCCCGCGGACTCACCGAATACGGCGGCAGTCCGGGCAGGGGAGCGTACGAGCTAGCCATGCGCTCCGCACGGGCGCTCTTTGACGCGCGGCAGACGTTCGCGCGGTTCCTCGGCGCACCACATGCCGAGGACGTCATCATCGTCCCGTCCTGTACGTGGGCGTGCAACCTCATGCTGCAGGGGCTTCTGCGCCCCGGTGACCGGGTCGTTGTCGGCTCGATGGAGCATAACGCGGTCGTGAGGCCGCTGTCCGCGCTTGCGGCCCTCGGCGTCGAAGTCGTCGTCGTGGACGCCGAAACCACAGGGTTCGTCGATCCCGATGACGTCGAGCGGGCGGTCAAGGCGGCTCCGACGCGAGCGGTCGTCTGTCAGCACGCGTCGAATGTCACCGGCACCATCCAGTACGTGGGAGATCTCGCCGATATCGCGCACGAACATGACGCCGTCATGCTCGTTGACGGAGCGCAGGCGGTCGGACACATCCCCGTCGACGTGCGGGCGCTCGGAGTCGATGCGTATGCGGTCCCTGGTCACAAGGCGCTCCTTGGCCCGCCAGGCATCGGGCTTCTGTGGCTGTCGGAACGTGCCCAGCCCGACCCGCTCGTCCTCGGCGGTACCGGAAGCGGCTCCTCGGAGACCGAAGCGATGCCTACTCGCCGACCCGAGCGGTTCGAGGCCGGGACGGCGAACGTGCCCGCGGCGCTCGGTTTGGCGGCGGGGATGGAGGTTCGTGCGGCCGACCCTGACGCTTCCGCGCGGGAATCGGAGCTCGCGATGCGCGTGCTTGAGGGCCTGTCGGCAATCCCCGGTGTCAGGGTGCTGGGACCCGGATCGGAGGTCCCCCGCGTCCCGGTGGTGAGCTTCGTCCACGAGCGCGTCGAGGCCGACAGGCTCGCATTCGAGCTGGACCGGCGCTGGGGAATCGCATGCCGCGCCGGGTTGCACTGCGCGCCTTGGGCTCACCGAACGCTAGGGTCTTTCGAGGGTGGTGCCGTACGCATAAGTGTGGGCTGGTCGACCACCGGAGCCGATGTCGACGCGCTACTCACCGCGTTCCGGAATGTGCTGGCATAGTGCACTCGGATACCGCGCCTGGCCGCGCCTGGCCGCGCCTGGCCGTCCGTTGACCCCATCCGCCGTGGGGCATATCCTTCATGTGACCACATGCGCCTTTTCGCATTCTCCATCTCCGGCAGGAGTGATGGAATTGTCGCAAGCCCCCTGGCGCTTGGTCGCATATGGGGCAAGGATCACGGTCGTAGGGGGACGCAGTATGCTTGTCGGGACCACCGTTTCTCTTGGCGAATCCATCCGGCACCCACGCCGGGGTCTTGGCTTTGCGTGTCATGGTTCTCGCGTGTGCGCTCGGACTGGCGCTCCCCGGCGCGGTATACCGCCGGGAAGCCTCGGCAACGCCGGCATACACCAAGACTGACTGACCGGCGCTCAGAAAGGCAGGGACGGTGCTGGCCATGCGGCGCATCATAGTCGCGATAGCGACCATGTTGGTGTGCGCGTGTATCGCGGCGCCGGGCTTGGCCTACGCTCAGGACTACGACCTGAACTTCAGCCTGCCCACCGCAGGCAAGTCAGGGTGCATGGTGTGTCACGCCGACCCGAACCTGGGCCGGCTGCAAGGGAACCAGTTCGTGTCGTACTACGTGGACGGCACCGACCTCGACAAAGGGCAGCATGCGACGATCATGTGCACCGGCTGCCATCTGGACTTCGCGTTCAAGGCGCCGCACAAGAAGACGCGGGAGGACTGGGTGCGCACGGCTCGCCTTGCGTGCAAGAACTGCCATCAGGACCAGTGGGACCTGTACAGCAGGGGAGTGCACTCCATCTCGGTGCAGCCGGGTCAGACGGTCTCCGAGAAGGACGCGACCAAGCCCCTGTGCGGTGACTGCCACGGTCCGGTTCACGAGATCATGGCGCTCACGGACAACGAGGCCGGTCAGCGAGATCTCCACGAGCGGGGACAGGAGATCTGCGGCCGGTGCCACGAGGAGTTCTGGGACAATTACTCGGACTACTACCACGGCGCGGCATACCGCCGGGGAGCCTCGGACGCACCGGCGTGCTGGCAGTGCCACGGGGCGCACGACATCATGGAGTCGGACGACCGCGGATCGCGCGTCCACGAGCGGAGTCTCCTGGAAACGTGCTCGCAGTGTCACGACGGGGCCAACGAAACATATGTGAGCTACGCAGGACTTGTGCACCGTCGCACGGAAGTCTACGCAGAGAACCCCGTATACTCGTTCATCAAGGGGACACAGGAGTCGATCCAGGGCTTCTTCGGCAAGATAAAGTCCTGGTTCTCATAGGGTGGGAAGCACAGTCCCGGTGACCCGGGGAAGGAAGGGGTAAGGCGACATGGCAGGCAGGCATGGAGGACGCTCACGGAGAGTGGTCTCCCTCGTGGCGGCGGCGTTCGCGCTGGTGATCCTGTTCGGCGCAGGAACCGCCTTCGCCCAGGAGGCGACGATCGACGACACGAAGTTGATCATCGACTTCGGCGGCAAGGTCTACGAGGAGAACTGCGACCCGTGCCACGCAAACATCGCTAACACCGACAACTACGCCGGCGAGATCATCTTCACTC
>JAUXNU010000057.1 GCA_030682655.1 Actinomycetota bacterium
GGCGACCTTCGTGAAATATCGAGGCTAGACACCCTAAGCCCCATTCGTCGAGAACATCGTGATCTTGATTTCACCTGAGAGCACGCTCGGAAGCAGGGTGTCACGAGTCGACGACAACGCCCATGACTCACTGCGCAGGGTGGCTCGACGAGCGTGCAGACATGCAACCGTCTTCGAGAATTCCGTGATAACCGACGGGCTAGGCACCGGCACTGGGATATCGAGCATGGACTCCGGAGCCACTCGCTGGTGACTGCCCGATGTGCCGGTCACGAGCGACCGCATTCCCTCTGATACGAGTCTAGAACTCATGATCCCATAGACGAACTCACGCGTTGCTGTGCGGCTGGGCGTCAACACTAGGAACTCCGTTGATGCAATAGATCGCCGAGTCCCATGGAGAACCGGCCACCACACACGCGGTGTCCGCGGGTTCAGCTTGGAGAGAAGCACCCCATCTTGCATGACCCTGTTCTTAGTACTCTTGATCTCAGAACCGGACTGAGTTGCTGGGAGTTGACCGTCATCGAACGCAGGAATGCTGTAGTGATCAAAGATCTCATCCGGATGGCGTCGAGGGTCGACTGGATTCCTATTCACGACAACGAGGTCCCTGACTCTGCCCCAAGTCCATCCGCTCGGAAGCTCGCCCTGAACGGAATCCTCAAACCGGGACTTGAAGATGGCCTGCACCATCTCGCCGAGCGTTCGGCTCATCCGGCAGTTCAGCTCGATCTTGTCGTCGAGTGCACCGAGGATGGAGGCGATAGCGTGCTGCTCGGCGAGCGGCGGAACGACGACTGGAAGCGCACCCAAGATGCCGGTGTTCAGGTTGGGCATCGTCGCGCCAATCGCATGACGCTCAATCCAGTCCTGAACCTCCGAATGGCCCAAGTAGTATGAGAGGTAGCCGGGATCAAGCACGCCTTCGCCCGGACGCACGCGGAGACACCCGGTGCCGCACAACCAGCCTGCCTGCTCGTCTCGAACAAGTGCACGCCGCCGGACGTCGCCACGCCTGCTGTAGACAATGTCGCCTGGCCGCACCCTGTGGCGCGCGAGCCGTTCGACGTCCGCAGCGCCGACCATCGCAATGTCGGTTGAATCGATGCGGTTGTCACCGATGTTGATAGGCATGATGCTCGGAATCCCATTGGATACGTAGTCGGACTTGTGGAGCTGGCTACCGAACGGTCCGGTCTGGACGCTGCCACCCGCCGCGCTGCATGCCTCAGCCAGTGTGCGTACCGGCCAGTCAGCCACCAAGGCGAACGGAGCCTCAGAACCCATAGCCGATGCTCTCCAGATTCACCTTGATCTCAGCATCCAGTCGCTGCCCCTCGGCCATCTGCTCGCCGAGTTCGGCGGTCAGGCGCTTCATCTTCTCGTCGAAGGGCTCGGCGTCTTCCGCGGCGGGTGGCGCGCCCACGTAGCGCCCGGGCGTAAGCACATGTCCGTGCTCGGCGACTTCTTCAAGCTTGGCCGACCTGCAGAAGCCGGGAACGTCTTCGTACTCGGCGTCCACATAGGGGTCGTGGCGCCACGCATGGTAGGCGTCGGCAATCTTGGCGATATCCTCGGCAGTTAGCTCACGGTGTGTACGGTCGACCATCGAGCCCATCTGACGTGCGTCGATGAAGAGGATCTCTCCTCGGCGATCACGGAAGCGGTTGTTGTGCTTGTCGCGCGAGAGGAACCACAGGCACACCGGGATCTGCGTGGAGTAGAAGAGCTGACCGGGCAGCGCCACCATGCAGTCGACGAGGTCGGCCTCCACTATGCGCTGGCGGATCTGGCCCTCGCCCTTCTGGCTGGAGGACATCGAGCCGTTGGCGAGCACGAAGCCGGCGGTGCCGGTGGGCGCAAGGTGGCTGATGAAGTGCTGTACCCACGCATAGTTCGCGTTGCCTGCGGGTGGCGCGCCAAACTGCCAGCGCTTGTCGTCTTTGAGCAATGCGCCGTTCCAGTCGGAGTCGTTGAACGGCGGGTTGGCGAGACCGAAGTCGGCCTTGAGGTCAGGGTTGCCGTCGGCGTGGAATGTGTCGCCGTGTGCGATATTCGCGTCGATGCCGCGGATCGCGAGGTTCATCTTGGCCAGGCGCCACGTGGTGTAGTTTGACTCCTGCCCGTAGACGGAGATGTCGCCGACTCTACCGCCGTGCTCCTCGATGAAGCGCTCGGACTGCACGAACATGCCGCCCGAGCCGCAGCACGGGTCGTAGACACGGCCTTTGTAGGGCGCGAGCATCGCGACCAGCACGCGCACGATGCACTGCGGCGTGTAGAACTCGCCGCCCTTCTTGCCCTCGGCGGACGCGAACTGCGACAGGAAGTACTCGTAGGTGCGCCCGAGCACGTCCTTGCTGCGGCTGGCGGCGTCGCCCACCGCGATGTTGGAGACCATATCCACAAGCTGCCCGAGGCGCATCTTGTCGAGGCCGGGCCGCGCGTAGTCCTTGGCGAGCACGTCTTTGAGCGAGCGGTTGTCGCGCTCGATGGCGAGCATGGCGCTGTCGACCGTTTGGCCGATCGTTGGCTGCTTGGCGGAAGCCTGGAGAGTCGCCCAGCGGGCTTCGCGCGGGACCCAGAAGACGTTGTCTTTGCGATACTCGTCGGGGTCCTCGGGGTCGGCACCATCGGCAGCCTGAGCGAGCAGCGCGGCGTGCTGCTCCTCGAAGGCGTCGGAAATGTACTTGAGGAAGAGAAGGCCCAGGACGACGTGCTTGTACTCGCCAGGATCCATGGAGCCGCGGAGCGCGTCGGCGGCCTTCCAGAGTTCAGCCTCAAACCCGACATTGGCACCGTTGCTCGAGCGCGGCTTCGCCATGCGACCTCCGGGAGATAGGGTCGACGCCGCAACCCCATGAACGGCGTCAAGCTCATAGTAGCGCAGCGGGCAAGAACACCGGACTGCCAGCAGTCAGGGCTTTGTCGGTGCAGGTCGGAAGCCCGCCCGCGTCCTCCGTCGCCCACTGCGTACTCGACACTTCGGCCGCGGCCCTACGCGTGGCCATGCTCCCGCGCGATCGTTTGCGCGAGCACGCGATCGAGCGTCACGACGCGAGCGACACCCGTGGCGTCACGTGCCGCGAGCAGCGCGTCGACGAGGTTGAGCCGGGGCTCCTCGGCCATGATGCGCAACGCCTCGGTCACGAGCGGCGGATCCCACGAGTCGAACGCAGCGGAATCGAGCAGCGCGAGCAGCGCGCCGGAGATTTCGCGCTGCGACATGCCCAGACGACTCCGGAGGACCCACGCAACCTCGGCAAGCACGCCCTCGGTGATGACGAGACGTTCCTCGCGTGCTTCCAGATCGTCCACGAGCCGCGCGACGGCCTCTCCGTGCGAGTCGGCCTGGCCAAGAAGCGCCGCGATGACGACGTTCGCGTCAGCGATCAGCATCGTTGCGTTCGGACTCAGAGGCGATCCGCTCTTCGAAGGTACCATCTCCGGAGCTGACATGGAGGATGTCCCCGGCACGGGGCTCGTGCTCAGACGCGAAGTACTCTTCGATGGCCTCGCGGTTCGTGATGGGGCGAAGCTCGCCACCGCCGAGGTAGCGCGCCCGCACCTCCTCGGCCACCTGCAGGGTGGGGCGACGCTTGCGCACAGTCGCATAGCCGCTGGCCAGCTCGAACACCAGCGTGTCGCCCTCCTCGACGCCGAGGGCACGACGGACCTCGACCGGGACGGTAACCTGGCCCTTCGATGTCACCCGCGCTCGCGCCTCCATCGCCTCTCCTCGGTCGGGATTCCTTACTTCTGACGTTACTCCTTACCTCGGGCATGGTCAATCGCGCACCGGAAGCTGTGAGTTTACCATTCCGGTAAACCATGCTACCTTTACCTCATCGGTAAAACACGATGACGAGGCATGCATGGAGGTTCACGTCGCTACGAAGAAGCTCGCCGATGTTACCGACAACCTGCGACTGATACTGAGGCCGACGATCGACCCGCCGCCCGTGCGTGACGACGGCGGGCTTGACTGGGGGGCGGTCACCGAAGTCACGATCTTGGAGGTGACGGACTACCATGGCGACTGAGTACCGATACGATCCCAGGGTGGACCTGCCAGTTGCCCCCGGGGAGACCATCCGCGAGATTCTCGAGGAGCGCGGCATCACGCAGGTCGACTTCGCCCTGCGGCTCGGCAAGAGCGAGAAGTTCGTGAGCCAGCTCGTCAACGGCAAGGCATCCCTCACTCACGAGACCGCCATCGAACTCGAGCGCGTCTTGGGAGTACCTTCGTCCTTCTGGAACACATCGGAAGCCACCTACCGTGACGTCCTCGCCCGTCAGCACCGCGAGACAGAGCACGCCGAGCAAGCCGATTGGATCGATTCCTTCCCCCTCAAGGAGATGGCGGCGCACGGTTGGATTGCTCGTGAAGCGAGCCCTGTCGAGCAAGCCGAGGGGCTACTCTCCTTCTTTGGCGTGTCATCGGTTAGCGCCTACCGAAACTACTGGGGTTCGGAGAAGCGACTCGCAGCTCGCATGAGCACTGCGTACACCCCCGAGACGCCTGCCATCGCGGCATGGTTGCGCGCGGGCGAGCGTGCGGCCGAGGCGATCCGAGTCGCGCCGTTCGACGAGAAGAGATTTCGAGGGGTGCTCGGTGACCTGCGGACCGTCACTTGTCAACCGGATGCGAAGTGGCAGCAGCTCTTGGAGGAGCGCTGCTCGTCGGCGGGCGTAGCAGTCGTGTTCGTGCCCGACCTGCCAAAGACCCGGTGCTTCGCAGTGAGTTGGTGGGCATCACGCACACGCGCCATCATTCAGATCGGTCTGCGCTACAAGACCGACGACCACCTGTGGTTCAGCTTCTTCCACGAGGCCGGACACCTGCTGCTCGACGATCGCAAGAGGTCAGGCATCAGCGACCTCGACGGTGATTCGGCCGCCGAGGAGCGCGCGAACCGATTCGCAGCTGATCTCCTGATCCCGTCGGCGGAATACGCGGTGTTCGTGGCAGCCGGACAGCCATCGAAGGCGACCGTGCGAGCGTTCGCCGAGCGCATCGGAATCGCCCCGAGCATCGTCGTTGGAAGACTCCAGAAAGACGGAGTCATCCCTCCAAGCTGGATGAACGACCTCAAGACGAAGCTCGAGTGGGCGGGGTAGACATCGGGAAACGCACGGTTGTGGCCAATCTTCGCGCCATCGAACATTGTGAGCACGGCGGCCTTCCTTGCAGGCGCTGGTGTGCGACTATCCCACGGCAAGTAGCGTGGACCCTTGCAGGGCACGGCGCAGCTCGCGTTGGAATGCCGAAAAGCGGCTGTATAGCTCACGGTACGTGGCGATCAGCGCGTCGCCGTCGGATCTCGCTTTCTTCTTCGCGAGTACTTCGGCGGTCGCCAC
>JAUXNU010000058.1 GCA_030682655.1 Actinomycetota bacterium
GGGGCTCAGGGTGACGGTGTAGCCCATCTTGCGGAGCTGGTTGATGGCGCGGGCCTTGGTCTTGTCGGGGTTGCGGCGGGCGTAGAAGTCGCCGCCGGGATCGGCGTAGAACGCGCCGTTGATCCACATGTTCCAGATGGCGATCAAGATGGCGTGCTCGACGGCGACGATGGCCTTGATGGGCCCGCGCCGGGAGGCGATGCGGCGGTACTTTGCCGCCAGGTAGGTGTCCTTGGACTGGGCGGCGGACATCGCTGCGATGCCGAGCGCGCCCTTGAGGTAGGGGTTGCCCGGACGGGTGTGGGTGGACTTGACCCGTCCGGCGGACTCGTTCGAGCCGGGACACGTCCCGGCCCAGGAGGCCAGGTGCCCGGCGGTCGGGAACCGGGTCATGTCCGCGCCGGTCTCGGCGATGATCACGTCGGCGACTCGCGTGCTGACTCCCGGGATCGAGATGATCAGGTCCCGGAAACCACGAAAGGGTTCGATCACCACCTCGATCCTGGCCGTGAGCTCATCGATTGCGTGGGTGTGCTGGTCGATCAGGTCCAGGTGGAGGCGGGTCAAGAACCCGTGGTGGTCGGTGAACTGGCCGGTCAGGGCCTCGGTGAGCTCGGGGATCTTGGACCGCAGCCGCCGCTTGGCCAGGTCCGCCAACACGGCCGGGTCACGTTGGCCGGCGATCAGGGCCTCGAGCATGGCCCGCCCGGAGACACCGCTGATGTCCGTGGCGACCGAGGACATCTTGATCCCGGCGTCCTCGAGGAGCTTCTCCAGGCGTTGGATCTCTTTGGCGCGCTCGCGCACCATCGCGGTCCGGGTCCGGGTCAGGTCCCGCAGCTGACGGATCGGTGCGGGCGGAACGAACGAGGCACGAACCAACCCGTGCGCACCGAGCTGGGCCAGCCACGCAGCGTCGGAGACATCCGTCTTGCGTCCGGGCAGGTTCCTCACATGGCGGGCGTTGACGAGCATCACCTCGAACGGGGCGTCCTCGAGCAGGTAGTAGAACGGCTTCCAGTAGTCCCCGGTGGCCTCCATCACCGCCAGCGTGATCCGGGCGGCGACCAGGTGTTCGCGCAGCGCCAACACCTGGTTGGTGACCGAGCCCCACGTCGTGACCGTCGACGTCGTGCCTGCCCGTCCGCCGCCTGCGATCCGGACGCAGACCTTCGCGTCTCGCTTGGACACATCGATTCCCGCGCAGCGCGGGTGGACCAACTCCATCACCGCCACCTCCTCGACGTTGAGCACCAGGATCAACAGGTGCCCGTCCCGGGGAGGGCAGGAAGAAACAGAAGTCTGACGCTCGTGCTCGAAGGCAACAATCCACGGTTCCCGCGGGGAGCCCTCCACCACCATGCTGACCTACGAGCTCGCAGGCACCACAGAGGCCATCGGTGTCCGACCGGGACGAACACG
>JAUXNU010000059.1 GCA_030682655.1 Actinomycetota bacterium
TTTCCTGACTCTCAGACAAGCCAGTATCCCAAGCTCAGGGGCGACGTGCGTAACTCATTCAGGGCGGATTCTCACCCACACATGTGTCACAAGATCCTCATTTCGAAGGGTAGGCCGGTCAAGACCGATGCGTTGGTTGCCACCGGATACGAGATGCTCGCGGCGGGCCTCGTGTGTCTGACTATCGGCACGGTCCTTGGCGAATGGTCCGGATTCACGCTCACCGTGCCCGGCGCCGGAGCTCTTCTCTACCTGATCATCATGGGTTCCTGCGTTGCCTTCACCGCCTTCGTCTGGGCGATGCGCAACGCTCCCGCATCAAAGGTGATGACCTACGCCTACGTCAACCCGGTCATCGCGACCTTCCTTGGCGCCATCGTTCTGAGCGAGCGGGTCGACGTCTGGGTCATCGCAGGAATGGCGATCATCGTCGCGGGCGTGGCGCTGACCACCACGGCACCGGTGCGCCCTGCTCGGTCCCGACACTGACAAGGTCCGTGGGGCTCCACACTAACTCCACACGCGTTTCACCGCCGCTCCTCACGCCCGGTGAATAATCACATCAAGACAGTCGTAGAGGGGTGGTGAGAGTAGATGCCGCTGATTCCGTTGGTGATCGTAATCGCGTTCTTCGCGTGGTTTGCCTACACAGGTCGCTTGTATCCCGTTTCTGCTCAGCGCGTGCCGGCGCGAGCAAGCGCAACGGACGGCGCGATCGCCAGGATTCGAGCCCGCCACGCCATGGGCGAGATCGATTCCGAGGAACTCAAGCGGATCATTCTCATCCTCCAAGACTGAGAAGAAGAACTCACCTCCTTCTTCACCCTTTCCCGCCAGACGAGGCCCCTTCCCCGAGGGGCCTCGTCGCCGTTCGGGCAGAATCTGGCCGCGGCCATTGATTCAATGACGGACCGATCCTCATCACGAAGACCAAGCCCCTGTCCACGCCCACAGATACCTGGTTTGCAGAGCACCGGCCGTCTCTCATCCAATGCTGGATCCTCGGGGGTCCGGTGAGCTTGTCCCCGGACACCGAGACCCGGATCAAGAAGCTGCTTGAGTAGTCTCCAGCCAGCCAGCTGACTGCCGCAAGACCCCGGAGCATCCGCTCCGGGGCTTAGGAAGCGTCAAACAACAACTGAGCGGTTGCGGGGATGGATCACATAGTTCCATTCGGGATGGAACTCATCTCGGGTGAGGTTGACTGTCGCCAG
>JAUXNU010000060.1 GCA_030682655.1 Actinomycetota bacterium
ACCGAGATGTGGGGTTCCAATCCCCGGATATCAGCATGGTCGATCGCCGTTCCCATGTGCCCGCCCGCTTGCATCTACTCAAGGGCGAAGACCACCATGAGACCTACGAGGTTGACTGGCCATCTCATATCAACGTGTTACGGATAACCAGCAGCGCGCCTCTTGCGCTGCACGCCGAGGATACCTCACTCGGCGCGCTGGCTGTGTTGATCCGCTTGAGTTCGGCATCGCACTCGGAGTTCACAGTCGGAACCGGCACAGCGGGCGGTCGATCACGCTCCATCGCGGTTCTTGCGATCAATGTGCGGAGCAAGGGGAGCGTCACGACGAAGACCCAGGCGACCGCCATCGGACCCATGAGCATGCGGGGAAGGGGGAGCATCCAGATCAGGTAGGTCACGGGAAGGGAGACCACGCGTGCGGGGATGCTGAGGGCTGTGAGCACAATGGCGCCGGATCCGGAGACGTCCACGAACTGAATCGTGGTCGTCACGGCGAGGCCTGCGGCAAGTGCGACGGCCAAGAACGCGGATCGCAGACCGATGGACTTGCTCGAGTACGGCTCGGCGAACACGAGGAGAGTGCAGAGGCTGAGAGCGGATGCCAACAGAGGGGTGATGGCGACGAATGCGGGAATCGACCTGGCGTAGAACGGATCCAGGCGTACGGCCACCACGAGGTATGCCGCTGTTGCGGCCATTACCACGGCGAGCATGCAGGTGAGAACGCCCCGGCGGTACACGGAATGCCGCTCTGTGGCGACGCGCCACGACCGTAGGCAGCCTGCAAACAGCAGCGGAGCCGGCACGGCGACATAGATGAAGGTTGCGACCCAGGCGACGGCACGGATACCCATCCCCGCCGAAGAGAGTCCCTCGAGAATCGAGCCGAAGTGCAGGAACTGGATCGCGGGGGCCGCCCAAATGAGCGCGAAGACCCCCGAGTATGACGCGTACCTCCGTGCCCGATCACCCAATGACTGCCCCCTGGAGTGCTGTGCCGAACGTACGTTCTTGGGCGTGACCCGCGCCCGATGGACTACATGGTAGCCGATGACTCGCGAAGCCGGGTCGACGCCCTGGTTAGGGCGGCCGCACCCCATAGAGGTAGACTCTGCGGCATGAGGTTCCACGTCCACAGTCTCGTTGCCCTGCTGACCTGCATCGCGCTCGCGGCGTGCGTGGCCGCCTGCTCGCCGCCGGCGAGCGATGACGCTGCTACGCAGACACACCGCAGTCCGGGCGCGAGCGAGGATGCGACGGCCCAGGCCCAAAGTACGCTGAGGGACTTCTTCGCGGCATGGCAGGCCAAGGACGAGCGTGCTGCCGAGAACTACCTGGCCCCATACCGACAAGGAGTCACCTGGCAGTTCGAGAGACTCGATTGAGTCCTGTTCGGGCCGGTAGCTCCCAGCCCCGAATGGATCGCCGAGTACCTGACCAACGGTGCAGGCAGCGTGACCGGTGCGGCAGCTGAGGACGTTCGCTGCTTCCGCTCGGACACCTCGTTCTACTACGAGCCGGGCAGCTACGGCCCGTCTCCCGAGGGTGAAGCGATGGAGTGGCACTGGTTCCTCGAGAGGGACGATGCGGGGACTTGGCGCGTCACCGATTGGGGCTACTGAGGACTGCTCGCCCTAACGTTCTTCGGCTTCAGCTGCGACGCGTAGCGGCGTCTGCTGGAAGCCATTGTTAGCCCCATGGCACCAACACGGCAACCACTGCGGGGCCGGTTCAGTCGAATGGTAACCTCGAACCGGTGTGCCGTCGCGCCGTACCGACCGGGAGCCGCGTCAATGAAGCGAGATTCGGACATCGTTAGCTACAATATGTCGCGCATCCGTTCGAAGGACACGCGCATCGAGCTGCTGATGCGGCGCGCTCTGTGGGCCCGAGGGCTGCGCTACAGGAAGAACTACACGCGCGCTGCGGGCACACCGGACATTGCGTTTCCGGGAGCGAAGGTTGCGGTCTTCTGCGACAGTTCGTTCTGGCACGGCCGCGACTGGGCTGTTCGAGAGCAGCAGATACATGTGAATCGCTCGTACTGGTTGCCGAAGATCGAGCGCAACATTGCCCGCGACGTTCGCGTCAACGAGACCCTCGAGGCCGAGGGCTGGCTAGTCCTGAGGTACTGGGATGATTGCATCGAGCAGCGAGTCGAGACTTGCGCTGACGAAGTCGAAGCGGCCGTCAGGCAGAGAACGAGGCTGCGGCAGATGCGACCGGTAGTGTAGCGCCCGGAGGTCAGACACAATATAGTGTAGTTGCAAGTCGCAGATGGGGACTGTCAGACCCTTTCGCTAGTCTACTGCGAGACACGACCGGAGACGAAGGGCTACCAACCAGTGCGCGTCGCATCGTTCTTTGCAGGCATAGGTGGCTTCGACCTCGGATTCCAGCAAGCCGGGCACACGGTTGCCTTCCACTGCGAAATCGACGAGTTCTGCAATCGGATCTTGGCGCGTCACTGGCCGGGCATTCCGCAAGTGAGAGACATCAAGGAGATCGCGCATGGAGACGAAGTCCCAACAGCCGAGATCTGGTGCGGAGGATTCCCATGCCAAGACGTGTCCCTCGCTCGTGGAGGTCCGCGTCCTGGACTCAGAGGCCACAGGACGGGGTTGTTCTACGAGTTCGCCCGTCTTATCGGCGAAGCACTCCCGCCGGTCATCGTGCTCGAAAACGTCCCCGGTCTCCTTTCCTCTCACGGAGGAAGTGACTTCGGAATCGTTCTCAAGACGCTGGGAGACCTCGGGTATGCTGTGGGATGGCGTATGCTCGATAGTCGATACTTCGGAGTCCCCCAGTCCCGCCGTCGACTCTACGTTGTTGGATATCATCGAGACCCAGCCCGTGTCGAGCAGGTACTTCTTGAGCCCGAATGCAGCAGCGGGAATACTCAGACGGGCAAACTCGCAGGGTCGCCCGCTGTTTCTCCCTTTAAGGAAAGCGTTGGAAACCCTCTCACAGGACCAGTCGTCCAGCGAATAGGTTACTGCCTCGCTGCGACCTCAGGTCGCCACACGGGTACTGACTGGAGTCGGACCTACGTTAGCTACCCCGATGCGGTGCGCCGACTGACCCCGACTGAAGCAGAGCGCCTGCAGGGGTTTCCGGATGGCTGGACCATTCCGAGCGGGATTGACGCCGAGGAGTTGGAGCAGCTTGACTCCCCGCGCTACTTCGCGCTGGGCAACGCGGTCAGCGTTCCGACCGCCCGATGGCTTGCTGAGCGCATTCTCGCCGTGGGGCTCGACGGGACAGTGACTCAGACGCCCGTCGCGCAGAGTGTGGCCGCGGCAGGATGAAGATCGCCCGACGTACCGGCGGAGGGCGTGGGGTCTACGAGCTTGCCGCTGTTCAGGAGGCCGGCCTCAGTCCAGCTCAACTAGTCGGCAAGCGTTTGGTGATTGGCCTGCCGGGAGGGCTGAGGGTCCCGACGGGCATCGAGTACACCAACCAGGGCGGGAAGCCGCGGCTGCGCATTGCGGATGCGACCTCCACCGATAATGGTGAGGCTATCCACGTCCATCGCCAGATTGCAGCACTGCTGCTACTACCGAAACCAACTCGCTCCTCAGACTCCGTTGGCTCCGGCGAACCAGTCCTGGTGAAGGACGCCTACTTTCTCGAAGAGGCCACAGTCACTGCACTGAGTATCGATGGCGACGACCTTCTGATCGAATTGGGTCATGTTGACGTTGCCAATTCTGATTGCGCCGAGCGCGTGGTCTTCACGCAGCGTCTTGCGGCGGTCACGCGAGCATGGGCGGACGCGGAAACGTATCCCGAGGCGACGCGCGAGCTGCTGCTTGAGCATCGAAGTCATGTAATGTCCGGCGCACCCCTAGGTCATGACACTGAGTGTCTGGTCGAGAGCATCACCGCCGCCATTGATACCCAGCTCACAGAGGCGATTGTCTCGGTTTCTGATTGGGATCCAACGACGGCGCTCGACCTCGCAGCGGAGCACCCGCCCTTCAGCAGGGACGAAGCTCTACTTCTGATGGATGCATATGTACGCAGCGGAGTCCCGTCCAACCCGGAATCCGCTGGCGTATCGGGCCTGGCGGAGCTGCTGAACAGGCTCAACCGAATGAATGGCCTGCGAGCGCGCCGCACCAACGCGGATGTGATCAGAGGACTGGAAGCCGTTCGCGTTGCCACATCAGGGTCCTCGGGTGACGAGGTGATTGACGCCGCATGGCGTGAATATGGCACCCAACGCGCCACGCTGGCAGCAATCGCTCGCGAAATCCGGCTCGAGGTGATGCTACAGGATGCACCGCCGGCCGTGCCCGAGGATGAAGAGCTGACGTTTCCTGAGGGACGCCAGATGTACCGACGACACAGACAGCGAGAGCGAAGCAGCAAGCTCACCAGGCAGAAGAAGGCAAACGTGCTGCACGCGACCGGCGCTCTCGCCTGCGAAGTGTGTGGTTTTGACTTTGCCGCGACCTATCATGAGCTCGGGGACGGCTACATAGAGTGTCACCACAATGTCGCAATCTCATCTTATGCTACGGAGAGCCGAACCCGGCTAGAGGACTTGTCTGTCGTATGCGCGAACTGCCACCGTATCCTTCACAGAAGACGACCATGGCTTACGGCGGATGAACTCAAGGAGTTCATGGGGCACTCGTAGCCGGGGGCACAGCAGCGTGCCATTGGGGCTAGTCACCATGAGATGGCCGGCCCGAATCCGCGTATAACGTGGATCATCCGCGGGAACACGCCCGCGGTGCCGACACACGGAGGGACCGGCCATGCAACAGCTTAGGAAGCGTCAAACAACAAGTAGGAGATTGGCTGGTGATGTCGAAGTAAGATCGTATGATCAACGAGCATGCGATCGGAGAGCGCTATCGGGCGCTC
>JAUXNU010000061.1 GCA_030682655.1 Actinomycetota bacterium
TCGGCGATGAGTCCGTGCTTGACGGGCTCACCAAGGAATTCTCTTCCCGCGACGCCTTTATGCGCAGGAACATCGCGCTCCTGTTCGGGAAATTTACGACGGAAAAGGCCGTGGACGCCCTTGCCTTCGCGCTCAAGGACGAGGATCCCGATGTCCGGAAGGCGGTGGTCAGCGCGCTCGGGAACGCGCCCGGCGCCAAGGCGCTCCGGTCCCTCCTGCTGGCGGTCACCGATGACGAGCCCGAGGTCAGAATGATAGCCACGGACGCGCTCGGCGCCACGGACGCGCCCGAAGCCCGGGACGCTCTCATCGCCCTGCTTGCGGACGCCGACCCCTGGGTCAGGGCAGCCGCCGCGCGGGGCTTAAGCAGGATCGGCGGCAATAAGGCCGGCCTGGCGCTCGTGGGGCGCCTCGGCACGGCGTCCGATATTTTTCTCCTTGCCCTTGTGGAGGCGCTGGGCGCGCTCGCCTTCCCACAGGCGCTCGACCCGATCCTCTCGCTCACTGACCACCCGGACCCCGAGGTCCGCAAGACCGCGCTTTCGGCGCTCTCCGGCTATGATGGGGAGGCGGTGCTGCGGGCCGTGATTGCACGACTGTCAGACCCGCACTGGAGCGTGCGGAAGGCCGCGGTCGAGGCGCTCAAGCGCAAGCGGGACGCGGCGGTTGAGGCACTCCTCGTGAAGATCGCCGAGGGAGATCCGGATACGGCGGTACGGCGGGCGGCGAAAGAGGCGTTGGGGAGATAAATGTTTGAAGAGCAGATCATTCCGCTGCCCGATGATGTCTTCCGGCTCCTGCGTGATTTCGTCCACGACTACTGCGGGATATACTTTGACGACGGGTCCAAGTTCCTTCTTGAGCGCCGGCTTTCGCGCCGGCTTGAGCAGCACCGGCTCAAGAGCTTCGAGGAGTACTACCACTTTCTCCGCTACGACCGAAAGCGGGAGGAAGAGCTTACCATCCTCGTGGACAACCTTACCACGAACGAGACCTACTTCTTCAGGGAAAGCCCGCAGCTTCGCGCTTTTTCCGAGGAGATTCTCCCCGAACTGCGCGAGACGCTTGCCGACCGGAAGGTCCTCCGGATCTGGAGCGCCGGCTGTTCCACGGGAGAGGAACCCTACACCATAGCGATGCTGCTGCTCGAATCCGGGG